>JAISZQ010000152.1 GCA_031269165.1 Spirochaetaceae bacterium | reverse complement strand
GGGGGGGTGAGCCTGTTTTTGAAACCCGGCCCAATAACATCACCGCCTGTAAAATACCCCCGCTGGTTTTATGCTGCCGTGGTGCTGGGGGGGGGTTGGGGCCGCCCGCGGGGCCGGGGGGGGGGGGCCACCCCCCCCCCTTTTCTTGGGTTTTTTAACAGGCTTTGAAAAGATTCTGAACAGGCTCTAAGAAATAGTCCGCAGATTGCGTTCGCTCAACGGCACCCGTCCCAAGAGGCGTGCTATTCGGTAATGTCATTCTCTGCCGATACGCTATCCCCTGTCAACAACTTAAACAAAGGGAATATAAGAATGGTCCACAGATTGCGCCGTATACGGCAATCCAGATTACGCAGATTTTTGTACCAAAATCCCTCTTAAATCTGTGTCGCCCTATGGCGCGTGGACAAAATTCTTACGTTGTTGACAGTGGTCGGCAATGTGCCGCGACTTCCCCCCACGTTATCTTTTCCCTCTTTCCTTTTTATCTGATGTAATGATATACTTACCCTAATTTTGTGTTAAGGAGAAGCGCAATGGATAACAGAAGGTATATTTTCACCTCTGAGTCTGTGGGAGAGGGGCACCCCGATAAGCTTTGCGATCAAGTGTCGGACGCCATTTTGGACGCATGCTTGCGGGATGATGTGGAGAGCCATGTGGCGGCGGAGACGTTTGCTTGTACGTCGATGGTGCTGGTCGGGGGGGAGATCACGACGAAGACCTATGTCGATGTGCAGGATGTTGCCCGGAATGTGGCGAAGGAGATCGGCTATACGGACCCGGATTACGGGCTCGATTACAAGTCGATGGCGGTGTTGAACATGATTCACAGTCAGTCGCCGGACATCAATCAGGGTGTGGTTGGCGGGGGGCTCGATGAATATCGGGGTGAGCAGGGCGCGGGCGACCAGGGCATGATGTTCGGGTTTGCCTGCGACGAGACGGAGGAGCTGATGCCGCTTCCGATCACGCTTGCCCACAAGATTTTGCTGAACGCGACGGACTTGCGGAAATCGCGTACGGTGCAGTGGCTCAGGCCCGACGCGAAGAGCCAGGTGAGTCTTGAGTATGAGGGGTATAAGCCGGTGCGGATTGACGCGGTGGTGGTGTCCCATCAGCACGACCCGGACGTGTCGTACAAGGAAATCAAGGAGACGGTCATCGAGCGGATTATCCGGCCGGTGCTGGAGCCGACGGGACTCCTCGACGGGAAGACGAAGTACTACATCAATCCCACAGGCCGCTTTGTCGTGGGCGGGCCGTTTGGCGATTCGGGCCTCACGGGGCGGAAGATCATCGTGGACACCTACGGCGGCATGGGGCGGCATGGCGGGGGCGCGTTTTCCGGCAAGGATCCGACGAAGGTTGACCGCTCGGGCGCGTACATGGCCCGTTATGTCGCGAAAAACATCGTTGCGGCAAAACTCGCCACCCGCGCGGAGGTCGAGTTGGCCTACGCGATCGGCGTTCCGTTTCCGGTCTCGGTGATGGTTGACGCATTTGGTACGGGCACGGTTCCCGAAGAACGGATTGAGGCGGCGGTGAAAAAGGTGTTTGACCTTACGCCCGCCGGTATCGTCAAAACGCTGGACCTGCGCCGTCCGATTTTCCAGAAGACCGCCTCCTACGGTCATTTTGGGCGGGCGGAGTTTCCCTGGGAACAAACGAACAAGGTGAACGATCTGAAAAATGCGGTCTAGGGCGTTTCTCCTCCGGCTACTCTTCTTTACGATGTGCGCCGTGTTGGTCTTTGCCAACGGCGAGCAGGAGGGGGCCGCGCCGCCAGGGGAAACGCCGTCCATGGAGGCGGCGGTGCCGGGGGAAACGCCGTCCATGGAGGCGGTTGCGCCGGATGAAACACCGCCCGTGGAGACGCCGGGGGAAATGCCGCCATTGACGCGTGAATGGATGTTTGCGGATATCCTTGAGAAGGTCTGGCGTCTTGCGGCGATCAAGATTGGTTACGGCAGTATCCAGCTCAACCGCCCGGCGATGGAAACGGCCGGGATAGACGAACTCTATGTGCTCCAGTTCAAGGAAGAGGGCATCAGCGGGAAGGCGTTGTTCAACTACTACTTTGCGCCCTATGCCAAGCACGAGGGCAAGGAGGTCGCGTTCCGTCAGATTGTCGGTACCCGCATGGCGAATACTGCGGTCGTCAACGTGGGCGGCCTCGGCGAGGAGGCGTACTATCGGTACCTGCAATGGGTTACGCGCTGGGACATCGTGAACAACCGGCTAGAACTGTCCAGCGGAGACAGCGAGATCGTGCTCTACTACATCGAATAGGCTTGTTGAGATTGACAAAACCGCCGGTTATGCCGATGGTCTTTGAGCGTCTGTTCAAAATCTCCTCACTGTTTAAAAACCCAGCAAAAGGGGGAACGGCAACAGGTTGCCGCGCCTTCCCCCTCGCTACTGCCCGCTCTCCGGTCGATATTTCCGCGCCTAAAGGCGCGTCCACATCTCCCTCCGTTTGGTCATCCGCTACCCCCTTCAACGGGGGTTTACCACCCCCGTAACGCCCCCGAATCACAGCGGAGGCGGACATCCTGCGGGGTTTTTGAACAGGCTCTGAGGGGAAACGCGACGGGCTACTCGGCAGACAGGGCCTTTCCCGTTTGATTGCTTCACCTTAAGGATTTCCCTCCTTCTCCTCCTCAACAGTTCGCCTTGCGGTTGTGGTGAAACCGGGCTTTGCGGGGTGTCTCTTTTCGCGCTGCCTCCCGGTTTAACCGTCTTTCCCGCGAGGCGATGCGGCGTTTCAGTTCCGCGATTTCTTCCGGGGTTCCCGAAAAGTCCTCGCCCGCCATGTCCGTCACGAGGTTTTTGAACAGCCTCAATGTCTTGAGCAATAACGGAAATAGGGGGTTATGCCGATAAACAATCATGCCGATATAAGGGGGCAGTTGACATATCTGCAAGTGTCAATTATGTTTCTTGTACAGAATAACGAATAATGGAGTTGGATATGGTTGAAAATGACACGCTTTTACGACGGGTTAATGACACGGAGGCCTTTGCCGCATTGGGTAGTCCCCTGTTCTCAGGTTTTCCTCGCGCGGGCCAGGATGATGAAGACGACTGGGACGACGAGGAGGGAGCGAGGGATGAGGATGAAGATGAAGAGGATGAAGACGGAGACAGAGACGAAGAAGACGAGGATGAAGAGGACGACTGGGGCGACGAAGACGACGACGACTTCGGTGACTATGAGGATGATTACGACGAAGAAGACGATGAATTTGACGACGACGGCATGGGCTACTCCGACGAATAACGAGCAACGCTGCCAAAGGTAGCGCACCGCCTGTGTCGTCCAAGCGGCGTACCAAAACGGTACCATTATCCAATGGTACCGTATATTCACGCGCCCTGTTGAAATAGAAGGCTCACTCTCGTGCCATCCGGGCCGCTTTCTAACGCGATTGTCGCGTTGTGGAGTTGGGCGCCGTGTTTGACGATTGATAGTCCCAGTCCCGTGCCGCCGGTTTCGGAGTTCCGGCTCTTGTCTACGCGGTAGAAGCGTTCAAAGACGCGCTCCTGTTCGGCGGGAGGGATGCCGATCCCTGAGTCGGCCACGCTGAGGCGTACCGTGCCGCCGAGAGGCGCGTCGTCCCGCATGATGGAAATGACGACTTCCCCGTGGTCTTTGTTGTACTTGATGCCGTTGTCCACGAGGTTAAAGACCATCTCGTGCAACACCTGGGGAATACCGGTAATCACCGCGTCTTCGCCTTCGATTTCTTCTCCGTCCGTAGATACGGCCGTATCTACGGACGTATCTACGGCCCCTTCCACGGTGATGCGGACGTTTCGTACCCGCGCAACGGGATCCGCCCGCTCGACAACCCCTTTCACCAATGCGCGAAGGCTCACCGGCTCGCGTTCAAGGCCCGGTGCGCCCTCGTCCAGGCGGGAGAGTTGCATGATGTCGTTGATGAGGGCGAGAAGCCGCGCCGCCTCGTGGGAGACCTTTTCGCCGATGGCCTCCGTGTCATCGGGTTTCACCATGCCTTTGGACAGCAGTTCCGCATATCCGGCAATGACCGTGAGCGGCGTTTTGAGCTCATGGGACACGTTGGCGGAAAACTCCCGGCGCAGTTGTTCCCGGTCTTCCTGCTCGGTTACATCAAGGAGAAGAAACACCGCGCCCAGAACCGTGCCTGAGTCCACCACGGGATTTGCCATAAGGCGGAGGCGCGAGGAATCCACGGAGAGGGAACATTCCGCAGGGACGCCGCTCAAGACCTTGTTCAGTGCCTGACGGAACGGTTCATCCCGCCGCAAGGTGAGGACGCTTGTATGTTCTATAACCGCCCCATGAGGGTTAAGGAGCCTCAGGGCCCTCCGGTTGCAGGAGAGAATATGACCCTCCCAATCCAGCAGGAGAAGGCCCTCCCGCATATTGTCCGTGATCGCCTCAAACTCAAGCCGTTTCTGTTTGAGCGCCGCGATCTGACGTTCGATCTCGTCCTTCTGCGACTTGATACGGATAAGAAGGGGGCTCAGTTCGTCGTAAATCGTGTTCTCTTCCGGCGCGTCCAGGTTGATCGCGTTGACCGGCTGCACGATCCGCCGCGTGATTCGGGAGGCGATGGCGAGGGTGCAGAGGAGGATGCCGAGCACGATTGCCAGCGTGAGCGGCATGAGGGCGAGGGCCGAGGCGGCAATGCTGTCCATGCTCACCGCGATACGCAACACCCTGCCGTCACGAAGGAGCGCGGCCCGGTAGTAGGTCTGTTTCTCCCGTGTATGGGAAAAGCGCGTTTCTTCGCCAATATTTCCCGCAAGGGCCGCCCGCACTTCCGGCCTTGCCGCATGGTTCTCCATCCGGCTCGCTTCGGACTCGTTGTCAAACAGCACCGTTCCGTCCGCCCGTATCACGGTGATTCGGGGCGTGAATTCCCCGGATAAACCCGACGACGGCCCCGCTTCCAGATGGTCGAGATAGGCGTACCCGGCGGCATCCATCCCGGCACGGACAAACTCCAGTTCCACCGCCGCCTCGTTTTTCATCCGCTCGGAAAACCCCCAGAAAACCGACAGATGAATCAACACCGCCGTGACGACAACCGAACAGGCCGTAAGGAGGCAGGACGCGATTAAAATGATCCGTTTCATGTGGTTTCCCCTATTTTATAGCCGATGCCGCGCACCGTCTTCACGAGAGAGCCTGCGGAAAGCAACTTCCCCCGCAACGTGCGGATGTGCGTGTCCACCGTCCGGGTCTCCCCCGCATAACTAAAACCCCAGACTTGGTTCAAAAGCCGCTCGCGGGAAAAGACGATGTCCTCGTGCCGGAGGAGGAATACGAGCAAGTCAAACTCCTTGAGCGTGAGAGAAATTTCCGCACCGTCGACCGTCACCTTGTGGGCAGGAATATCGACGCGCAACGCCCCCAGCGAAAAATGTTCCGCTCCCTTGTCCTCTTTCTCTCCTTTGTCCTGAGCCGTCCGCCGCAACAGTGCCTTCGTCCGTGCCACCAGTTCCATCATGCCCACCGGCTTCACGAGGTAATCATCCGCCCCGCTGTTCAGCCCCAGTACCTTGTCATACTCGGTCCCCTTCGCGGTCAGCAGGATCACCGGAATCGAGGAAAACTTTTTCGACGACCGCAGCCGCTTCAAGATCGCCAGCCCGTCCTCGCCGGGAAGCATGAGGTCGAGGATCACGAGGGCGGGTTCCGTTTTGTGTTCTTTTTCGTCCCGTTCGCGCAACGCCTGCCAAAAACCCTTCCCGTCCCCAAAGCCCGTTGCCTGAAGTCCCGCGCCGTTCAGCGTGTAGAGGATAAGCTCGCGTATCGCCGTTTCGTCTTCCACGAGGTATATCACGCCGGATCCCCCCGCTCGCCTGAGATGGCATAAACCACCCATTCGGCAATGTTCACCGCATGGTCGCCAATACGCTCAAGGTACTTTGCGATCATCAAGAGGTCCAGACAGGCCCCGCCTGATTGCGGGTCTTCCGTGATCATCTGAAGCAGTTCCCCCTTGACCTTCCGAAAGAGATCGTCAACCCGGTCGTCCATCATGACCACCTCCCGCGCCTTACGCAGATCGCCCGCCACAAAGGAATCCACACAGGCCGTCAGCATCTCCGTCACCGCCTCCGCCATGTCCCCGATATGCACGCCGCCCACAATGAGACCGAGATTGCTCTTGCCGCCCTCGTTCCCGGACGACGATTTGCCGCCTTCGCCGCCCTCACCGAGGAAACCGGCTTCGCCGGCCTCGGCAAGCGCCGCGATGTCCGCAGCCTGATCGCCGATGCGCTCCATGTCCGTCACCATCCGTTGCGCCGCCGTTATCTGCCGGAGGTCGCTTGCCACCGGTTGTTCCCGAAGCAACAACCGCACACAGATCGACTCGATTTCCCGTTCTTTGAGGTCGGTATCCTTTTCCAGTTGTACCGCCTTCTCCCGCAACGCCCGGTCGTCGTCCAACAACCCCTTCACCGCGCACGCGATCGCCTCCTCACAGAGCGCCCCCATGTGAATCAACGCCGTATGCAAACCCTCAAGCTGCTTTTGATATCCTGCCCGTATCATCCAAACCTCCCCGTAATATAATCTTCTGTCCGCTTGTCCTTCGGCATCGAAAAAAGCTCCTCCGTCGCGCCGCGCTCGATAAGCTCGCCCAAGAGAAAAAACGCCGTCGTATGGGAAATACGCGCCGCCTGTTGCATATTGTGCGTCACGATAACAATAGTGTAGCGGTTTCGCAACTCCAACGCCAGATCTTCGATCTTTGACGTGGAGATCGGGTCGAGGGCCGATGTCGGCTCGTCCATCAGCAACACCTCCGGTTCCACCGCCAGTGCCCGCGCAATACAGAGCCGTTGTTGCTGCCCGCCCGAAAGCGACAGCGCGTTCTTTTTAAGCCGGTCCTTCACCTCGTCCCACAACGCCGCCTCGCGCAGAGACTTTTCCACGACCAGATCCAGCTTCACCCGCGACCGGACCCCGTGCGTCCGGGGCCCAAACGCAATGTTGTCATAGACCGTCATCGGGAACGGATTCGGCTTCTGAAAGACCATCCCCACCCGCTTTCGCAACAGGCTCACCTCCATCCCCCCATACACCTCCTCCCCGTCCAGCAGCACCCGTCCCTCGATCCGGCACCCCTCCACGAGGTCATTCATCCGGTTCAGCGTCTTGAGAAACGTCGACTTCCCGCACCCCGAGGGCCCGATCAGTGCCGTAATCTCATGCTCCCTGATCCCCAGATTCACATTCTTCAACGCCCAATACCGGTCATAATACAGATTGAGCGCGCTCACTCCGATTTTATCCATCCCGTTCTCCTATCCGTTGTCGGTTCCCCATTCTTGTGATTCATTATGCATTTGTTTATCAACTTTCTGTTATGGTTTTGTTAAATCCGTGTGAAATTTTTATTTTATTTGACTTTTTGCCCATTATTGTGTATATTGAAGGTATGCGTACAATAAAAATACGGGCCCCCTACATGGGGTTGACCTTTAAGAAAGTCTGGGCTATGTCTCAGGAAACGGATCGGAAACTGCAAGAGTCGGCTTTGCAGATAAAGGAGATGTCGAAAGAGACAGACCGGAGGCTGGAAGAAGCGGCTTTGCAGATTAAAGAAATGTCGGAAAAGACGGACCGGATACTACAAGAGGCGGCTTTGCAGACAAAAGAAAATTCAAAAGAATGGGATGCCCGGAGAAAAGAGATCGACTACATACAAAAGGAAAACAGCCGCATGATCGGCAATCTTGGCGGACGAATGGGCGATCTCGTGGAACATCTGGTGATTCCCAATATTCTGGAGAAGTTTAACAAGCGGGGATATGCTTTCGGAAGAGCGGGCCGCCATGTGCGCTACCACGGGCCCGACGGGAACTATCTCGCGGAAGTTGATATTCTGCTGGAAAACGGGGATACGGTGCTGGCGGTGGAGGTCAAGACGGTGCTGACGGCGCAGGACGTAAAGGACCACGTAAAGCGGATGCAGAAGCTGAGACTCTATGCGGATGAGCGCAAAGACCAGAGAAAGTTGCTGGGGGCGGTCACCGGAGCGATTGCGTCTCCTCAGGTGAAAGACTTCGCGTTGAAGAACGGTTTTTTTGTGCTGGAGCAGACGGGAGACACGATGCGGATAAACGTGCCCGATGATTTCAGCCCACGGGTATGGTAAAAGCCAGAAACTTAATCATTGGGGGAGCGGCCGTTCCCCGGCGAACCGTTTCTTTCAAAGCGGGTCAACTGCGGGGTAAAGTTTTCGCGCAACAACACCCGTGAGAAAGCCTCGCTTTCGATGGGAACGTCTATCGTGACGGTCATGGCTTCATATTCCGCAAGCAGTTTTTTCAGAAGCTCCTCGCCGAGACCGAGCCCTCGGAACGCCTCTTCGACAAACAATTCCTCGACGGCCAGCTTCCCGCCGACGATTTTCGCAAAAAGTTTTCCCGCCTGCTTGTCGAGAGCGTTCCGCGCAATAACCGTAACACTTTTCGCTTTTTTTTGAAGGACAAACTGAAAATCCTCGTGTACCAGATTCTCGGTTTCTTCGGGCTCTTCCCCGATTTTTTGGATACCGCGCTCCTCGCACAGACCGGCATACCACGTGCGTACCGTTTTTTCGAGTTCTTTTTCCTTGTAGGCAAACCACATTTTTTCCACTTCGGGAAATTCCGCGATAGCGTCCTTGAACGCGCGAAAAACACCCCTTCCCCGGTTTAACGCGGCGGCCAATTTTTTTTGCGCGGGCGGGTTTTTGAGTGAAGCGGTAAAGTTTTCCATAAGCCCAAACCCGTCTGTCGGCTCCCATGCGGGGAGATCAACATAATCGCCCTCCGCAATGTTGTCCGCAATCTCGTCCGCAAAGCCATCCTCCTGCTCATCGTCAATATTGAGAACATCCCCGGTCTGAACGTTTATCACAAAACACCCGTTCTGATCTTCCATCCAGAAGACAATGTTGTCGATTACTTCGTTGGTTAATGCAAACATCGTTTCCTCTCCTTAGTTTACCACGGTACATAAAACCACAAATGGCGTGAAAACACAATAACCCTAAGAGCCTGTTCAAAATCTCAGCAAAAGGGGGAAAGCCTTCCCCCTCGCTCCGGTCTACGCCCTACGCTACCCCCTTCAACGGGGACAAAACCATGCGGTGCATGGTTTTGTGGGCGTACCCCAAGCGTCCACGGACGGACGCATTACTGAAGCACACCGTAGGTGTGCCACGCCCCGGCCCGGAGGTCCGAAGCAGGACGCTGAGGGCTGTAGGGAGCCACCCCCGAAGGCGACCCGCAGAGCTCGCCCCGCCCCCGAATCACGGTGAGGAAAAACCCTCGTGGGGTTTTGGAACGGGCTCAGATAAAAGATACAATGGTGAGTTTGACAGAGCGGTATGCCGCCGCTTGGCGAATGTTCGTGTTGGTACAGAGGCCGGGGATTTTCAATCCGGGGATTGTCAATCCCTTGAGGTTCTCGGGTTTTCCGTGGGTCACGTTTAGTCGGGAGAATGGGGAATTAAAAATGGAGCATAAGGCTTGGAGAATGCGTGTTTCATTCCCGTCATTTTCCCTTGTAAATAATCTACGGCGATAGCGAACGGTGAAGCACGGTTCACCGCAGATTGCGCCATGCATGACCGCCATGAATGGCGGTCATGCATGGCGGCACAGATGGAAGGTCCCTGCGGTTTCCCGTGATTCAAGAAAGATTACGCGGGTGAAAACTCAGCCTTTCCCACGCCGCACAGTGGACACACCCAATCTTCGGGAATGTCATCAAAAGCGGTTCCCGGAGCAATGCCGCCGTCCGGATCGCCTTTTTCCGGGTCATAAACATAACCGCACATATCACACGTATATTTCATATCGACTCCTTACCATTAAGGATAACCCTTATTACCCGTGATGTCAAGCGCAGTACAGCGAAAGAAAAGCAGTGCGCTCAACACGCATAGTACGGGGCGCGGATGGTCCCGTTCGTACGGTTTGTCTCAATCCATCAGATAGTTGTAGTCGGGTAGCTCAAACGCATTCAATACGTCCGCGTCCCCTGCGTCCGTGTCCTCTCTGCCCGTTGCGGCCGCTTCGTCCGCAACTCGTCTGCTTCCCGTTGGCGGAAGGGCGAGTGCCGACGGATCGAGTTTGGGCATGGCAAGCGATGAGAGGAAGGGATCGTTGTCGGTCATCACCTCGACGGTGCGGCGCATGGACACGACGAGAGACTGACGGGCATCGGCAACGGCGTTTGAGTGGTGCGAGCAGTATTCGTGCGGCTCGGTTCCTTGGAGGAAGGGCAGGGTTATCGAGCCCTCATTGCACTGGGGCGTGAGCAGTTGGCCGGACTTCGCGCAGACGGTAACATCGACGATGCCGGAGACGGGCCGCGTAAAGTCCCGTGCGGGAAGGCCCATGTGGATTTCCCGCATGAAGTCGCCCCAGATGGGGCCGGCAAGGGTCGCGCCGGTGAGGTCAAGGCCGAGCGAGTTCCCGGGCCGGTCGAAGCCGAACCAGATCGCGGTCGTATAGTAGGGCGTAAAGCCGACCGTCCAGGCGTCCGACCAGTTCTGGGTGGTTCCGGTCTTTCCGGCGGCGGCGATCCGGTACCGCTTGCCCGCCTCGTCAATAAAGGAAAACTTCGCGCCATAACCTGCCCCGGAACGCAACGTGCCGATTTCCACCGTTTGCTTGAGCAACTGGGTCATCACATAGGCGTTTTGCGGGCTCACGATCTGACTGTCCTTGCCCTTCTGCCGTTGCGCGAGGCGGATATTGCGTTCGTTGTCGATGACGACCCGGCCGTTCCGGTCCTCGATAGACAGAATAGCGATCGGCTCCACCTCGCGGCCTTCGTTGGCAAAGGTGGCGAAGGCGCGGGCCATCTGAATGGGCGCGATGGAGATGATGCCTAAACCCATCGGATAGACGCGGGGGAAGGTGCGGCGTTTGACCTCCGGGTCGGTGATACCGAGCAGGGCGGCGGCCCGGTTTATTGCCGCGTCAAACCCGATCGTGTCCAGCACCTTGAGCGAGGGGACGTTCATTGATTGGGCGAGCGCGTTGTAGAGCAGCACCGTCCCCTGCCATTCGCCCCGGAAGTTCAGCGGGATATAGGGGGTGCCGTTCTCGGTATGGAAGACGACCGGCACGTCGTAAATGAGAGACGACGGGGTAAACTGCCTTGAGTCGATGGCCGCCGAGTAGTAGAGCGGCTTGAAGCTGGAACCCGGCATCATCTGGCCCTGAATGGCGCGGATCCACTGGTTGTTCCGGTCAAACTTCGAGCCGCCGACGATGGCCTTGACATAGCCGGTCTCGTTTTCGATGCATACGAGCGCGCCCTCGACGACGTTTTGTTCCACCGCGTTCCGCATCTCCTCAAAACCCGCATTGGTGATCTCTTGAAGGCCGTCCAGTCCGAACAGCAGCGCGGCCATATCGGCTATCGGGTTGATCTGCTTGGTATAACGCGACATCGCCCGCGCCTGGTTCTGCGCCCCGGCGGTTCCCGCGAGAAAGTCCACGTCAAAGTAGAGCGAGAGGAGGTTCACCACCGGAATCCATCGCCCCTCGGCATTGTCCAGCCGATTACCCGCCGATCTTCCGTACACCTCGTTGGCATGGGTGATCCCGTCCGCCATATACTTGTCGGCAGCCATCTGGAAATCAAGGTCGAGCGTCGTCCGCACCGTGTAGCCGTCCCGGTAGTAGTCCATCGACTGGTACATCATCGTGTCAAGCTGACGGCGGACATACTCGGAAAACCACGGGGCCTTGTCCTCCCGGTCGAAGTAGGCGGACTGGGAGACGCGGGTATAATCGTAGCTTTCCCAGTATTCCTTGAACGAAGCGTCCGCCTCTTCCCGCGTGGTGTAGCCCAACTCGATCATGCTCTCAAGCGTCCGCTGCTGGCCGGCCATCGCGACATTCGGGTTGGCAATGGGGTTATAGCGGGTGGGTGCCGAAAGCTGGACGACCAGCAGGGCGGCCTCGGCCAGCGTGATTTCCCGCGCCGAATGCCCGAAATAGTACTTGCTCGCCGCCTCCACGCCGTAGACGCCCGGCCCCATATACATCTGGTTTAAGTAAATCTCCAGAATCTCGTTTTTCGTGAAACGCCGCTCCATCTGAATGGCCCACCACAACTCGACAATCTTGCGCCGCAACGTGTATTCGGTGCGATCGGTGTAGAGCGTCCCGGCAACCTGCTGGGTAATCGTGGAACCGCCGCCCAGCGTATTCCCGCCGAACAACCGTGAACGGATCTGCCCGTAAAACGCGCGGGCGATGGCGCGAACCGTGAAACCCTTGTGCCTGAAAAAAGCGGGATCCTCGCGGGCCAGCGCCGCGTTGATAAGATGACGCGGCAACTCCGCCAGCGTCACCAACTCGCGCTTCTGCTCCCCGGTAAACTCGGTGACGAGGTTGCCGTGAATATCGAGGACCTTCGTCGGCAGATCCGGCGCAAACTCGGTGAAGTTCTCCTCGCGTATCGTGTTTTCCGTGTAGGCCAGCGCGAGTCCCAGCCCCGCCGCCACCGCCGCAATCAGCACGACGCAGACCAGCGCCGCGACCCGCGCAAAAACGCCGCCCAGAAAACTTTCCTTGCGTTTCACTTGTTTTGCCATGCTACACCGCCAGGCGCTTTTCCCCGCGTTCCAGCGCGACCAGCCCCGTGCGGGCCAGCTCCAGTATACCGTAAGGCCGGAGAAGGAGGAGCAACCCTTCCAGTTTGTCCTTGTCGCCTGTGGCTTCAATCGTGATCGTCTCAGGCGACACGTCGATGATCCGCGCCCGGAAAATCCCCGCAATCTGAATGACCGCCTGCCGGGTTTTCTCGTCCGCCTTCGTCTTCACCAGCAGAATCTCCCGCTTAATACAGGCCGTCCGCTCCAGTTCCCGCACCGCGATCACGTCAACCAGCTTCGACAGTTGCTTGACAATCTGCTCAAGAATCGCGTCGTCGCCGTGGAGGGCGATCGTCATCCGCGAAATGGCCGCATTCTCGGTCTCGCCCACCGTGAGACTGTCAATGTTAAACCCCCGCCGCGAAAAGAGCCCCGAAACCCGCGAGAGCGTTCCCGCCCGGTTCTCCACCAATACCGCCAAGACATGAGTACTCATGATTTGATTATAGAATAGAGAAGAAAAAATAAGAAGAGGGGTACCCAGGGCGGCGTCATGTGCTTTGATAACGGGCCGCCGGTAGCAATACCAAACAGCAACCTTTCCCTAAAAAAAGACATGTTCAATCACGATTTTTATCCCTATTGCGACGAGTACCGCGCCTCCCGCAAACTCCGCTTTTGACCTGAATCTCGCCCCGAAAACACTGCCGATGATTACCCCGCACATCGCGATAAAAAACGTGGTCATGCCGGTTATGCAGATTGCCGTGTATATGTTGACCTTGAAAAAGGCGAACGTTATGCCGACGGCCAGCGCGTCAATGCTGGTCGCGACGGCTAAAACAAGCATTTTTACGAAACCGTGCCGCCTTTTATCCGTCTTCCCTTCGTTTTCGTTTCGCCCTTCCGCAAAACTGTCCTTGATCATTTTCCCGCCAATGAACCCAAGCAAGGCAAACGCGATCCAATGATCCAGCCTCTCGATTTTGCTCGCAAAATACACGCCCACGAAATAGCCGATTGCGGGCATGAGAGCCTGAAAAAAACCGAAATACACACCCGGAACCAGAATCTCCGTTGGCGTTGGCTTCTTCGTGGACAACCCCAGCGTAATTGATACGGCAAACGCGTCCATTGCCAGCCCGACAGCGATCAAAACAATTTCCCATAAACGCATAAACACCTCAAGCATAAAAAGTAAGTATTCGGTTGGGGGAGACGCCTCCCCTGTCAACAACTTAAGAATTTTGGTCCGCGAATGGCGCGAATAAATACGAATAATACATACCCAGCAGTGCGTATTCGCGTACATTCGCGGACAAAAAAACTAAAAATCTGTGTAA
>JAISZQ010000023.1 GCA_031269165.1 Spirochaetaceae bacterium | reverse complement strand
AGTGTACAGCACCCAAAGGCCGCCCGGAGTGATAACGCTGCATGAGGGCTGGACCCGGTTTCAGAACATATTTATGGGATGGCTCATCGCAAAAAGATGTGTATAATCGGTAGCCTCTGCGGGGTCAGACCCCCGTAACGCCCCCGAATCACGGCGGAACGGGCCCTATATTGAAAATGAATGACATTGCCCTGCTCAGAAAGTTTTGATCCTTCCCACGCGCCGCATTTTGGGGTATAATGGCGCCTATGGAAACTGCGCTTCGTAAATTGCCGATAGGCATACAGGACTTTGAGGACCTTCGCCGCAAAGGGTTTCTCTATGTGGACAAGACCGACTATCTGTGGAGGCTGGTAACGGAAGGAAAACCCTACTTCTTGAGCCGCCCGCGCCGCTTCGGGAAGAGCCTCTTCCTGACCACGCTGAAAGCCTATTTTCAGGGCAAGAAAGAGTTGTTCAACGGGCTTGCGATAGCGGAGCGGGAAACGGCCTGGCAGGAATATCCCGTGCTGCATCTGGATTTTAACCCGTCAGCATACGACTCGGCCGCGTCCCTCGACGGTTTTATTGGCGACTGCCTTGCAAGAATCGAAGAAGCGCACGGGTTAGAGGCAACAGGAAGCACGACGGGCTCCCGCTTTCGCAACCTTATCGAAAACATATATAAGAAAACCGGGCAGCAGGCGGTTATCCTCGTGGACGAATACGACAAGCCGCTGCTTGAAAGCATGGGCAACGAGACGCTCAACGCGGAACTCCGCGCGGTGCTGAAGCCGTTTTACGGCGTCCTCAAAAGCGCCGACGCCTTTCTCCGCTTCGTGATGCTTACCGGGGTTACCCGCTTTTCCAAGGTGAGCATCTTCAGCGACATGAACCAGCTGAAAGAAATCGGCCTCAGCCAAAACTACGCCGGCATCTGCGGCATCACGGAAAAGGAACTGCTCGACAACTTTACGCCGGAACTGGAAGCGTTGGCGGAGGCGAACGGCGAGTCTTTTGACGAAACCCTTTTCGCCATGCGCAAGAACTTTAACGGCTATCATTTTGCCCGGAACAGCGAAAGCGTCTACAACCCCTTCAGCGTGCTGAACACCTTCAGTGCGCGAGACGTCCAGTACTACTGGTTCGCGACGGGAACGCCGACGTTTTTGTTCAAGGAACTTGAGCGGACGGGGTTTGAGCTGTTGCCGTTCCGGGACGGCATCGAAGTCCCGGAAGCAGCGGTCAACGACTACCAGCCGGGAGACGTGACCCCCGTCCCGCTCCTGTACCAGAGCGGCTACCTCACGATAACCGACTACGACAAGGAAATCCGCTCGTACCGCCTGGGCTTCCCCAACGAGGAGGTGAAGTACGGGTTTCTGAATAACTTGTACAACTATCTCTTTCCGCAGACGCGGATGGTGAACGGGCTCAACGCGTGGACGTTTATCAAAGCGTTGCGGGCCGGGGACGCCGAGGGCTTCTTGACCCAGCTCAAGGCGTTTTTCGCCTCGATCCCCTACGACTTATACTTTGCGAAAGGGGAAAGTTATTACCAGACGATTTTCTACCTGGTGTTCACGCTGTTAGGGCAGTTTGTGGAGAGCGAGGTGCGGAGCGCGGCGGGGCGCGCGGACGCGGTGGTGAAAATGCGGGACGCGGTCTATGTGTTTGAGTTCAAGCTGGGCAAGGGCGGAAGCGCGGAGGATGCGCTCAAGCAGATTGACGAGAAGGGCTACCTTGTTCCCTACAGTGCAGACGGGAAGAAACTGGTGAAGGCGGGGGTTGTGTTTGACACGGAGACCCGCACGCTGGGAGAGTGGAAAATGGTAAACGCATAGAAATTTTAAGAACCACGAATCAACCTCCTGCGGGGAATTGAAAATGGTAAATGGATAATGGAAAATTGTGGTGGCAGAACGCGCCGTCAGTGCGAGTGAGCCCTCCGTCATTGCGAGCGAAGCGGTGCCTCCGGTAGGAGGCTTGCAATTCAGGAGGCTATCTCGTCGGGATTACTTCGTTGTCGGCGTGTTATCTTCGGTAACATTGTTACCATAGGTGGCAACGCCACCGGCAGACAGCACGCCGCCTCCTCGCAATGACGGCATTCTCCATTTTCAATTATCCATTCGCGCAACGCATCCCCTCCGTAGTACATCGAAATAAAATCTAACTCTACGTAAGTCTAATTCCTGTCTAAACTTAGACTTAATCCCTAACTCCGCTGAAAATAGGTAGCCTATCTATGTAATTCCTTATGTGGTAACAAGTTACATCAATCTATAGGCTAGAAGTTTAGGTGGTCTGTTTTAAGGCGTATAATCGCCGTAACTCTTTATGCTACAAAGAATTAAAGAATATAGACTACCTAAAATGAGCGGAGTTAGGGCTTAATCTATGCTTATTTAGGGGTCTGACAGCTTTTGGGCTATTTCATAACTCTTTACCCTGCATAGAATTAGCTCTTTGCCTAAATTCTTGTAATATAACAACTTAGTCTGTTTTGGTTAGATTTTTATTTCGATGTACGCCTTTTTTTGAGTTAGAATAATTCCGATGTACTGCAACAGCTTGATAAAATCAATAATAGCCCCCGCAAAGTTTTAGGCTACATGGCTCATTACGAGGTTTTTTCGCCATAAAATTTGCACTTCAAAAAAAAATTCACGTGTGATATAATATGGCTATGAACATGGATCTGCTTAACGCGCTTAAAAAAATCGTCTCGCAGTATGGCGGCCTTGAAACCTTGGGCGACGCCCAGCGGGTCAAAGCGTTGCTGGCCGACCTTGCGACAGGTCAGAACCTCAAACCGCAGAAAAACGCGCTTATTGCTTGTATTAAACAGAGTTACCCCGCAATACTGCAAAATGTCCTGCCCAACGAGCGCGGGGAGACAAAAGCAAAGCTGGCAGAACGGTTGAACCGCGAGGAAGGGCTTGACCCAGTGCTCTGCGTGGACACGCTGGACCTGTTAGAGGTGGTACTGTTTGGGGAGGTTTCTGCTAGGCTTGAGCCGAATGGAGTGGCGGCAAGCCTTATGCCGCTGTCAATAAGTGAAAATGTGAACGATGATATTGTTTTTGAAATGGAAGAATCTGGCGATCTTTTAAATGCGGTATTCGAGAAAGATGCGGAAATAGCCCGCCTGACCGCTGACACCGAGCGTTTGACTGCCGACATAAAGCATTTGACCCAGGAGAAAAACCAGATCAATAATGAAAATAGGAAAATCAAAAAAAGTTTGGGAAAAATGAAATCCGGTCTCATAGCGGCTATTACTATAGGGGTTGTTGGCATAGTAATTTCAATTGTTGTTGGATATAACAAATACCGTTCGATGGAATCAGAGTTAGGGGTGGCGCAATCAAATTTGAGTGCGACGCAAACAAACTTGAGTGCGGTGCAATCAGATTTGAGCACGGCGCAATCAGAGTTGCACTCGCTGGAATCAAGTTTATTACCCATAAATGTAACCGCAATCAAGGTGGGAAATCGGGCTGATGAGTGGCTGACACCGGCAGGAGAGAAATTGTATGCATCACAGATGCGATACCTCAGCCCTGTGATAACCTGTAATGCCATTCTCGATGAAGAAGTAACCTTTTATATAAAAATCATTCAGCCCAACGGTGGCTTGTTTAATAATTCCGCCATATCGCCAAAAGGCTATACGAATTCAACAACAGCGCAGATGATACGCGGCAATGATCAAACGTTTAATTTAATCGGCTGGGGAAATGCCGACCGCAGTTTATACTGGGCGGGTGAATGGACGGTAGAGGTTTGGTATAACGATGCGTGTCTGCGTTCTGAAAAGGTGATGATAAACTCAGACCCTGTTCAATTAAAGGTAGTGCCAGCGCCCGTGGCAGAGTTGAAATTCGCTCCGTTCGTAAAAAGGGTGGAACCCCCCATACCCCTACTCCAATGGAACCTGCGTAGCCCCCGTTGGAGTACGATTATTCCCTAAAGGCGGACGGTATAGATGGAGAATAAAAAATGAGGCGGCGTGATTGAAAAATGGCTATGAACACGAATCTGCTTGACGCGCTTAAAGAGATCGTCTCGCGGCACGGCGGTGTGGTAGTATGGGGTTTGTGCAGTGCGACATGGGAACGGTCGGCAACTTTGATGTTTCAGGCAACGGATATTAATTTGCAGGAGGAACAGTAAATGGCGGATTTACCCAAAGGGTATTCAATTCAGACAAAAAACTTTAAGAAAGTGATTGTCGGGGAGAAGTTGGGCGGGGGCGGTCAGGGCGCGGTTTACAAGGTAAATTGCGACGGACAGCCAAAGGCACTCAAGTGGTATTCGGGAAAGAAATTTAAAAACCCTGATAAATTTTACGAGAATCTTGAAAACAACATCAGGAAGGGAAAGCCCAACACGGTATTCCTGTGGCCGGAAGACATCACCATACGTGATGGCGAAGCTTTTGGTTACATCATGGACTTGCGACCCCCTGAGTACCATGACTTTTCAAAATTTCTTATCGGTAAAGAAGGGTTTGCCAGCGTTACTTCGATGGTCAATGCCGCTCTGCACATTAGTGCCGGTTTCCGGGAACTTCATAACATGGGCTACAGTTATCAGGACTTAAACGACGGCAACTTCTTTATTAACCCCAAAAACGGCGGCGTGCTTATTTGTGATAACGACAATGTGTCTGAATACGGCAAGAATTCCGGTATTGCGGGAAAAGCCCGCTATATGGCACCGGAAATTGTCGCGAAAAACGTAAAGCCCAATATCTACTCGGACAGATTTTCCCTTTCGGTGGTGTTGTTTCTGCTTTGGACGAAAAACCACCCGCTGGAAGGTAAAAGCGGCTGCCCTGTCTGCATGGACGCCGCCCACGAAAAAAAGATTTACGGCACAAACCCCGTATTCATCTTTGATCCTGCCGATGATTCCAACAGGCCCGTGCGAGGGCTTCACAAGGGGGCTCTGACCAACTGGCCCTTTTTGCCGGAATATCTGCGGCAGGAATTCATCAAGGCGTTCAGCAAAGAATTGATGAACGACCCGTCCAAAAGAATCATAGACCAGGAATGGCTGCGGCTATTCATCCGTATGCGGGGCGAGATTTACAAATGCTCCTGCGGAGAAGTGTATTTTGCCGACCCGGAGAATCCGAACTCCTGTCCCGAATGTAAGAAGACCGCCACATTCCCCTGCTACATCAAAACCCGCCGGTATAACCTTCCGGTACATCAACGCACGAAGCTGTACGCTTGCCACACGGAAAAGGACTCGGAGGACTTTGAAACTCTTACCGGGGAAGTCGCGGCGGCGAAGGACGGCGGCTTTGAACTCATGAACGTGTCGGGCAAAAATTGGACGATAGCGGAGGGAGATAGTACCCGCTCGATTGTTCAGGGTTCTTCTGTTATACTCACAAAAGGTATATCCATCAATTTTGGTGCTGACAGTGCTGAAATAAAATAAGTTTTTAAGGAGAGAGAGATGTCATTAACAGACAAAGTAGAAATTCCCCGGAGGACGATGACGCTGTTTTTTGTTATCGACGCTTCCGGCAGTATGGGCGGCTCGAAAATCGGCGCAGTGAACGCCGCTATCGAAGAGGTTATTCCTGCCTTGAAAGAGGTGTCGGACGAGAACGCGGACGCGCAAATCAAGGTGGCGGCACTGGAATTTTCCAGCGGGGCACGGTGGATTACCGCCAGCGGGCCGGTCGAAGCCAGCCAGTTCCATTGGAACTACATCAATGCTGGAGGCGTTACCGATTTTGGCGCAGCCTGCAAAGCCTTGAACGAAAAACTTTCGACCAAGGGCTTTATGAGCGAAGCTGCCGGCTCTTTTGCCCCGGCAATCTTCCTGATGTCAGATGGCGAACCCACCGATGACTGGCAGAGCGGCCTGAACATCCTAAAACAAAATCACTGGTTCAAGCCAGCGGTAAAAGTCGCGGTCGCCATAGGGGATGACGCGAACAAAGAGGTGCTGAAGGCTTTTACCGGGACGATAGAAGCGGTTCTGGAAACGCACAGTGCCGCGATGTTGAAGAAGATGATCAAGTTTGTCAGCGTCCGCGCTTCGCAGGTGGCAAGCGAGAATGCCGAGGTTAGAAACTCACAAACAGATACGGGTGACGAACAGAAGCAGGAGAAGTTGAACACTGCCGTGCAGGAATTCGCCGAGGATGTTGCGGCGTCATCGGATAACGATCAGAAAGACTGGTAAAAAGTATGCTGTATAAATCTTTTTCCACCACGGCTACCGGCATAAGCCACGCGAAACACGGCAAGGGTTGCGAGGATTTTTCGTTCCATTACCCGCCCTATCAGCATATATCCGCTTCGCCGCTTGCCCTTGCCGTAGTTGCCGACGGGCACGGAGATGACAACTGTTTTCGCAGTGCGAAGGGCGCGGAATTTGCCGTCACCGTCGCGAAAGATGCCATTATCGAATTCACGGATCGCTTGAGGCCAAGACTCCTTCAAATAATCAAATTGCGGGAATGGCCTTCGAGGGAGATATTTGAAAGATACATCCGCGACATGGTGAAACATATCATAGCGGAATGGCACGGCAAAGTCGAACAGGATTATACGGATAATCCCATTAAGGATGGGGAATTGGCCAATGTCGGGGAAAAATACCGAAAACGTTATGTTGCGGGGCAGAATTTACATCACGCTTACGGCACAACCCTGATCGCCGTTGTCATAACCAAAGAGTACTGGTTGGGCGTTCACATCGGGGACGGCCGGTTTACCGCACTCTACCCGGACGGCAGGTTCGCCCAGCCCGTTCCCTGGGACGACCGTTGCTACCTCAACGTTACCACCTCGATCTGCGATGATGACGCGTTCGAGAGGGCGCGTACGTACTATGCTCCCGCATCTAACAAACTGCCCGCTGCCGTTTTTTTATGCAGTGACGGCGTGGATGACAATTACCCCGTTGAGGAAAACGAAAAACACTTGTATAAACTCTACCGGACCATTGCGCTCACCTTTGTCGATGATGGTTTTGACTCTACCTGCGGACAGTTGAAAGACCTTGCCAATTCTTTTGCAACCAATGGCAAAGGGGACGACACGAGTATCGCCGGAATAATCGACTTGGAAGCGGTAAAAGCCATCGCGCCGCAGTTGCGGAAACAAGTGGAAGCGGACGACCAAAAAGCCGCCGCCGAAAAAGCCGAAATAGCAGCCAGAGTGGAGAAAGTGCGTCTTGCCACAGAAAAGGCGGCAGCGGAAAGGGTCAAAGCTACCAAAGCGGAAGCCACAAAACCTGCTGCCGAAAAACGCGCTGTTGAGCAACCGATACGGGGAAGGCCATCCGAGAAGGAAATCACCGCCGAAAGCGTTAGAAAATCCATAGCCATTAAAAATGCCCGGGCCGTAATAGAAGCCTATGAGAAACATAAAGCACCGTCTAGCGGCTCCGATCCAGAGATATATGGAGTCTTCGTAACAAATGAGGATAAAACCCATGAACGCTGAATTTACCGCCATCATCCAAACGCTGACCGAGGCAAAAATGTTGTAAACAACACGGCGGTTTTCAATTCTCTGCTGGCCGATTATATGCGCGGCAAATTTACCCGCGAAAGACGGCTCTTTATGAGGGAACTCAAGACAAAAGCTACATGGAAGGTCCCTTTTTTCGGAACCTGCACTCATAGCAAAGAATATGTTGGTTTCGATAATTGGTCATGGGTAAACAGCCTGGCGTATCTTGGCATCTCGGTTCTTACCGCGCTTAACAAAAAAGACACTATTTTTACCGCCCTCGGCGATATTGCGGGTAGCATAACGCCCGAATCAGGCGCTTTCGGCGTATACCCCATCTGCAAACAGAAACACACCGCCTGTTCCCAATGCGGCGGGGCCTCCCCCTTTTCAAGCACAAAGCAGACCAGGGAAAAGACAATCAGGTGCAGTCATTGTGGACAGAAGATGAAGCTCTGAACAACACTTGAACGCAATAGAAAATTGTGGTGGCAGAACGCGCCGTCAGTGCGGGCGAGTCCGCCTCGCTAGGACGGCAGGTATTGCGAGCGGGCCGCTCATTAGAGCGGGCGAAGCAATCCAAGATGAGGGCTTTCCCTTGTCTGGATTGCTTCGGCAACGGCAAATTGCCGCGCCCTCGCAATGACGGCCTTCACGACGCCATTCTCCATTTTCAATTCTCCATTATCCATCCGCGCGAAGCGCGCACTCCGCTTCCCACGTGCCATATTTTGGGGTATAATGATGCCTATGGAAATCGCGCTTCGTAAATTGCCGATAGGCATACAGGACTTTGAAAAACTGAGGACGGTCGGCTGTGTCTATGTTGACAAGACCGAGTATATATGGAAACTGGCGAACGAGCC
>JAISZQ010000022.1 GCA_031269165.1 Spirochaetaceae bacterium | reverse complement strand
GCCAGCGTCGATTCCGATGTTTCCTCGATGGTAAGCCCCAACTTTTGCCGGGTATCCTCGTTGATAACCAGCGTCCACGCCCCGGTATCGGGCATTGCCTTAACCGTCAAGGCGCGAATTTCACTCTCCTTGATATATCCACGTCTTGCATTCCCCCGGTCAACAATATTTTCCAGCATAATTTCTTCTTTAAAAACACTCATCCTTGTCTCCTTCTCGCAATTATACCCATTATGGGGAAACAGGCGTCCGCATCTCTCCCCAAAAAACCAACGGGAATGGCAACGCGGGCAACAAATACTGCTTTCCCGCATCCCATTCCCGCCGGCTTTTGCTCTGCGCCGCTTACTTCTTCGAGTCGATGTACTTCAGCAGGTCAACGACCTTGTTGGAATAGCCCCACTCGTTGTCATACCACGAGACCACCTTGAAGAAGCGCTTCTCGCCGGGCAGGTTGTTCTGCTTGGTGGCGAGACTGTCGTAGATCGAGGCGTTGGGGTTGTGGATGATGTCGCGGGAGACGATCTCCTCATCGGCATAGGCCAGAACGCCCTTGAGGTACGTCTCGGACGCTTTCTTGAGGGCGGCGTCGATCGCCTCGATCGAGGTGTCCTTCTCCGCCCGGAACGTGAGGTCAACCACGGAGCCCGTGGGTGTCGGAACACGGAAACTCATGCCGGTGAGCTTGCCCTTCGTGGAAGGAAGCACTTCGCCGACCGCCTTCGCCGCGCCGGTGGTTGACGGGATGATGTTCTCCGCCGCCGCCCGTCCGCCGCGCCAATCCTTGTTCGAGGGGCCGTCCACCGTCTTCTGGGTCGCCGTATACGAGTGAATCGTCGTCATGAGGCCGGTCTCAAGACCAAAGCCTTCCTTGAGGATAACGTGTACCAGCGGCGCGAGGCAGTTTGTCGTGCAACTCGCGTTGGAAAGAACGTGGTGCTTGGCCGGATCGTAGGCCTCGTTGTTCACGCCCATCACAAACGTCTTGATCGGCTTGGACTCGTCGGCGGACTTCGCCGGAGCCGAGATGATCACCTTCTTCGCGCCCGCCTCGATATGGCCAAACGCCTTCTCGTTGGCATAAAGCCCCGTCGACTCGATCACATAGTCGATGCCGAGTTCCTTCCACGGGAGTTTGCTCAAACCGTCATAAGCCTTGCCGTTCAAGCATTTGATCTTGTGCCCGTTCACGATAAGCTCGTCCGCCGCACCGACCCCAATATCGGCCCGCATCTGCCCCTGCGTCGAATCATACTTGAGCTGATACGCAAAATACTTCGCGTCCGTCCCAATATCCACCACCGCGACCACATCAATCTTGTCTTTGCCAAGCAAACCTTGCCCAACCAAAGCCTGAAAAACGAGCCGCCCGATACGGCCAAAGCCGTTGATTGCAACCTTCATAAAACCCTCCATAAGGTAAAATCTGATTATCGGTATTGTATCAGACTCTGCGGGTTTTGTGAACTACCCACTATGGAGGCGAATCAGGCTATTTGGTAAGGTAACGGATCGATGGGCCAGGTGAATCTTTGGCGCCATTTGATAAGATAACGGGTCAATGGGCCGATAGCACACCGCCTAAAGGCAAGCATAACGTCTTTCAAGCAATAATCATTTACGGCGGCAATGCCACCTGCAGGCGGTGTGCTACCGGCTGGGATAACAACACCAAACAGCACGCCTCTGGACGGGTACTGTTTAGATAGCGCGTCGATATGCCGGGTGAACGCCACCTACAGGCGGCTGTGCTACCGGCGCAACGTGCTGTCTCAAGGCGACGTATTACCGCAGACAGGTACTGACTAGGGTAGCAATGCCGCCTTACGGTGGTGTTCACCCGGCCGGAACGACAATACCGAATAGCGTGCCTCCTTTGGGCGGGTACTGTTTAGGGAGCGACTGCTGGTGGGGATAGCAATACCAAACAGCACGCCTCTTAGGGCGAGTACTGTTTAGGAAGCGGTTGCCGATGGGGATAACAATACCAAACAGCACGCCTCTTGGGGCTGGATCTGTTTAGGGGGCGTCCCACGTCATTGCGAACCCGCAGGGTGAAGCAATCCAGACGAGGCGGCCTCCCCCCACTGGATTGCTTCGCTCGGCAATGTGCCGCTCGCTCACAATGACGGACGAGGGCGAATACTGTTTAGCAAGCAACAATCGGTGGGGATAGCGATACCAAACAGCACGCCTCTTGGGGCTGGATCTGTTTAGGAAGCGGCACCCAATAGGGATAGCGATACCAAACAGCACACCTCTTGGGGCTGGATCTGTTTAGGGAGCGGCCCCACATCATTGCGAACCCGCAGGGTGAAGCAATCCAGACGAGGCGGCCTCCCTACTGGATTGCTTCGCTCGGCAATGTGCCGCTCGCTCACAATGACGGACGGGGACTGTTACTCAAACGGCAACCAACGGGAAAGCAACACCAAGCAGCACGCCTCTTGGGGCTGGATCTGTTTAGGGAGCGGCCCCACGTCATTGCGAACCCGCAGGGTGAAGCAATCCAGACGAGGCGGCCTCTCCACTGGATTGCTTCTCTTCGCTCGCAATGACGGGCGGATTAAATCCGTGTTAATCCGCGAAAATCCGCGGACCTTTCTTTTCTTTTTGCTTAAGTTGTTGACAGGGGTGTGCTACCAGCTGAGATCGCCACATCAAACAGCACGCCTCTTGGGGCTGGATCTGTTTAGGAAGCGGGTGCCGATGGGGATAGCAATACCAAACAGCACACCTCTTGGGGACGGGTACTGTTTTGGAAGCGGGTGCCGATGGGGATAACAACACCAAACAGCACGCCTCTTGGGACGGGTGCTGTTTAGGAAGTGGCACCCGATAAGGATAGCAACACCAAACAGCACGCCTCCTTTGGACGGGTACTGTTTAGGAAGTGGCCGCCGATGGGGATAACAACACCAAACAGCACACCTCTTGGGGCTGGATCTGTTTAGGGAGCGACCCCACGTCATTGCGAACCCGCAGGGTGAAGCAATCCAGACGAGGCACTCTCCCCACTGGATTGCTTCGCTCCGCTCGCAATGACGGGCGGATTAAATCCGTGAAAATCCGCGGACAAAATTCTTAAGTTGTTGACAGTGGTGTGCTACCGACTGAGATCGCCACATCAAACAGCACGCCTCTGGGCGGGTTCTGTTTAGGAAACGGTTGCCGGATGCGGAATAAGCGCGAACTTCGCCTATCTATGCCCGCCTGAAAGCGCGCTATCCGCCTCGTTCATGCGGCCAACATCATCCGCCTTGTCAAGAGCGCGAATAAACGTTACCACCGCAATGAACGTCAGCAGGATCAACACTAATTTACGCATCTTCGATACCTTACCGTTAAAATTTCAAATAATCAAGCGGGTTGAGCGAACGGCTGTTCTTGTATATCGCAAAATGGAGGTGCGCGCCCGTGCTGTAACCGGTGCTGCCAACCTTGCCGATCACCTTGCCCTGAACCACCTGTCGGCCGTTTTCCACGTCAACGGCGGAAAGATGGGCGTACATCGTCTGGTAGCCGCCCGAATGGGTGATGATGATGTAGTTGCCGTACGTCGCGTTGAAGCCGACCGAGGTAACCCGGCCGTCCATCGCCGCTTTGACGGGTGTTCCTTGATTGGCGGCAAGGTCGATGGCCGCATGGTAACGGCGCTCGCCGCTTATGGGGTCGGACCGCCAGCCGAAGGGGGACGAGAGGCGGCCCCGGACGGGATAGATGAAGAGGTCGCCGATGACGGCGCGCAGTTCCTCGCCCTTCATTTTTGCGCCGGGGATAAAGAGCGGGGCTCCCTCGGTCAGCGTTTCGCTCTCAAGGTCGTTCGCGTCGAGAATCGCGGTAACCGGTACGCCGTAATCGGCCCCGATCTTGCTCAGCGTATCGCCCCGGCGTACCGTTACCGGGATGCCGTCCATGTTGGGAATGCGCAGCGTTTCGCCTTCACGAAGCGCGCGGGCGCGGGCGATGTTGTTTGACGCGATGACGGCATCCATCGAAAGGTCGTAGGACGCGGCGATCTTTGAAATCGAGTCGCCTTTGAGTACCTTATAATCGGTCCACGAGAAGGTTTCGGTCATCGGGAGGGGTATCGCGTCGCCTTCTCCCGCCGGAGACTGCACCGACCACGCATAGTTATGTAACTCGGCCTGGGCAAGGTCATCCTCCACAGGCTCAAGCGCGTCATAGTTCCGCTGCCAGAGCAGGGCGTTATAGGCAAAAATGGCGAGCGCGCTCACAAGCAACACAACGAGGAGGGTCTTCAACGAAAAAAAGCCCAGCGCGGACTTTTCCTCGATAATGTTCTGGTTGTCGAGCCCCAAGCCATCGTTCCGGGCATCAGCCGGATGGGCGGGCCGCGTTTTCCGGTTGCCGGGGAGTCCGTCTCCCGTCGGGACATACGATCGTTCCGTCCGGTAGGTGTCCGGGCGGCGTTGTGCCTGGGTCTGCCATTCCGTCCAAGCCCCCTGGGGCTGCTTCTTGGAAGCGGGCTTTTTTCCCCGGCGGCGCGTGATATGCTGAGGTATAGAGGCGGCCAAGTTATCGTTACTGTAGCTCATAATTCATTTATCGACATTTTTTTGTGAAGTATGAGCCTCTTTCAAAACCCGGCATGAAGGAGAAGGCGCGGCAACTTTGTTGCCGTTTCCCCTCAGAGTCTGTTCAAAATCTTTTCAAAGCCTGTTAAAAAACCCAGAAAAAGGGGGATCGGCAATTTGCCGCGTCTCCCCCTCGCTCCGGCCAAGCTCAAACCATTGCGGGGCATACCCCGCAATGGTTTGAGCCGTCCTCCGCTACCCCCTCTGCGGGG
>JAISZQ010000063.1 GCA_031269165.1 Spirochaetaceae bacterium | reverse complement strand
TCGAAGCCGAACCGCCCTTTCGCCTCGCGGAGCACCCGATAGAATAGTACCACCGCCCACCCCAGCCGGAACAAGGGCTCGCCGACATTAACCGCCGTCTGTACTTCGTACCAGACATCTTCCGCCAATTCTCTTGGTAGCCGCATAAAAGCCTCCACAGTATATATGCGGTTGGGAGCCGTCCCGCTTTAGTCTGACACGAAAAAAGCGTGAAAAAGGTGAAAAACATTGAAGTTTTGAGACGGGATCGGTACATTGCGGCGCGTAAAGGCCGTATTTGGTCTCTATGCTTTACCAGATAATCTTTTTTATCCACAGTTATCATCATGTCGGGATACGAGCCGGGGAGGGCATTCACCCACGCTCAACGCGCAAGCTCAACGCTTCGCGTTGAGCCGTTGAGCCGATTGTTTCGCTCGGCAATTTGCCGCCCGCTCACAATGACGCGGCTCGCTCGCAATGACGGGCGGATTAAATCCGTGAAAATCCGCGTCAATCCGCGGACAAAATTCTTAAGTTGTTGACAGTGGGAGACTTCCTCCCCATAAAATAGTCAGGCGTTATTTCCCTGTCTCAAGTAGGGTATCATTGCCCCTGTTCAATTTCCCGAAGGGGCCGCTTCTCCTTTTTTGAGTTTGATGCAGGCAAAATAGGTGACCGGGGTCATCAGCACTTCGACGAGGCATTTGAAGACATAGTTGGTGACGACGAGGCTCCAGAAAAGCTCGCTGCCGAAGATGCCGAACGCGGTGGCGATCGAGACGAAGACGATGCTGTCAAGGAATTCGCCTGCAAGGGTGCTCACGATGGTGCGGACAAAGAGGAGCCGTCCCCGCATCAGCGCTTTGATTTTGACCAGGGTGATCGAGTTGGAGAATTCGCCCGCGAGATACCCGGCGAGGGAGGCAAGCGCAAGGCCGCCGGAACTCATGCCGCCGAGGATCGCTGTGTAAGCCGTGTCTCCCGCGTAGGTTTGCCATTCGGCGTCGCCGGGCAGGACGGCGAGCAGCATGAAGAGGAGGCTGGACAGCGCGAGGCAGGCGAAGCCCGTCCAGATGACTTTGCGCGAGGCCCTAAAGCCGTAGACTTCGGAAAAAATGTCGCCGAACACGTAGGAAAGGGGAAAGAGGAGCGTTCCGCCGTCGAACACGAATTTGAGCCCGCCCAGCGAAAAACCGAGGTCGACGATCTTGGCGGAAGAGGCCACGTTGCTGAGAATGAGAATGGCCGCGAAAAACGTCGAGATCGTACCGAGATACTTGGGGTGCGCGTAGGACGGGTTGTCTGCCGGGGTTTTGCGCGTCAACGCTTTGTCTGGCAACGCTTTACCCGTGAATCGCCGCTTTGAAGTTTTCGACAACGCGGTCGATGCCGTCCGCCGCCTCAACGTCAACGAGGATGCCTTTTCGTTTATAGTAGTCGATGAGCGGCAGGGTCTCTGCCCGGTACACGTCCAGCCGCCGGGCAATGGTTTCCGCCTGGTCGTCGTCCCGAATGATAAGGCCCGCGCCGCACTTGTCGCACACGCCCTCTTTTTGCGGTTTCAGCGTCTCCGCATGGAAGTTCGTGCCGCATTGGGGGCATACCCGTCTGCCGCTCAAGCGTTTCACCACCGCCTCATCGCTGATGGTAAAGTTCACCACCTTGTCGACAGCGGAAAACTGTGCGAGCGCGTCCGCTTGGGCAATAGTCCGGGGGAACCCGTCGAGGATATAGCCGTTGTGCGCGTCCGCTTGGGACAGCCTGTCCTTCACCAGTGCCACGGTCAGTTCATCGTCAACGAGTTTTCCCGCATCGATAACCGCCTTCACCTTGAGCCCCAACTCGGTTTTTGCCGCGATAGCCGCGCGAAAAATCGCCCCGGTGCTGATCTGCGGTACTTCCAGAATTTTCCGCGCCCTTTCAGCCAGCGTGCCCTTTCCCGCTCCGGGAGGGCCCAGAAAAATAAGTTTCATAGCATCATTTTATGGAGAATCAAGGTTCGCGTCAAGCCGCCTTCGGGAAGCCGCCTGACCGCCGCCTGTCGGTAGCGTTGCCCCTTATGGGCGGTGTGCTCCCGGCCCGCCGACAAGGTATCATCGCACATGGTACGAAAAGCGTTTATCCGGGAGCAAAGTCGGCTGAATAGTTAGCGTTTGCCCATAATGGAGACCCATTATGGGCTTAAGGCCCTGGGTCCGCAACTTCGTTATACGGCCTTTCCGCGCCCCAATGCGCGGGGCTTGTTTCAAAACCTAAAAATTTTTTCCATTTTTGCGCTTTTTTTCCGTTTGATTAAAGCAAAACCGCAACTCAACGCCTTAATAGAGGGTACAAGGCCGTTCCAAAACAGAAGTTTTGGAACAGCCCCATCTATTATACAGGAAGGTTTCTATGCGGTTACCAAGAGAATTGGCAGAAGATGTCTGGTACGAGGTTCGTACGGCGGTTAATGTCGGCGAGCCCTTGTTCCAGTTGATGTGGGCGGCGGCGCTTTTCTATCGCGTGCTTCGTGAGGCGAAAGGGCGGTTCGGGTTTGAGATGCGGGGGCTTAAAATCGAGGGGGTGTGGCTTACGTTCTATATCAAGCCCGCCAACGGGCTTGAGCTGCCCAAAATTATGCAGTGGATGAAGCAAACGTTCTCGGTGCGGTTCAACTTCCGCACGGGGAGGACGGGGCACGTGTGGGGAGAACGGTACTGGTCGGAGATTCTGGCGGGGGAGCCGCCAGAATGGGCGAAAGCGGTTGACTGGGCGGTGGTCGAGGCGGAGGCAAGCAAGCCGGTACCAGCGGGCGTGACCTACAAGTTATCTTGGGGCAGCCCCCGCCAGGCTGGATTGGGGTCGGAAGCGCCTTTTTCGCCCCAATTCACGTTCTCCTCCGTGTTCCCGCCCGGCTAACCGGGGGCTTTGCCCCCGGTTAGCGGACAAAGGTGGTGTTACAGAAAGCCTCGATTCCCCGGCCAACGATAGCCTCAAGGGGAGGTCTGCCCGCGTCACTGGGAAAAGGGCGAAAAAGAAGCGAATTTCGGGCCGTTTTCGGTGTGCCGGGGCAGGGAAACACGGATAAATGCGGCGCACGGCGGGGAAAAACGGAAAAAAAGGCGTTGGAGAGACGGTTTTCGCGCAAATATTGCGGCTGAGGTCTGTCCCCGCCCGCTTGGGGCAGCCCCCGCCTGGCTGGATTAGGCTCGGAAACGCCTTTTTCGCCCCAATTCACGTTCTTCTCCGTGTTTCCGCCCGGCTAACCGGGGGCAAAGCCCCCTGTTAGCCGACCGATGGCCTCGGGAAAAGCCCGCCCGCGCCGCAACATGAGGTTGTGAAACAACCTCGCCTATCTTATCACGAATACCGCTTAAACGCGACCACGCCGTTATGCCCGCCAAAGCCCATGTTCGCCGACAACGCCGCGTCGATGCGGCCTTCCACCGCCTTGTTCGGCACATAGTCGAGGTCGCATTCGGGGTCGGGGTTTTCGTAGTTGATCGTCGGCGGGAAGAAGCCCTCGTTGATGGCCAGAATACAGGCGATCGCCTCAAGGCCGCCGCCGCCCGCGATACAGTGCCCGATCATGCTCTTGATGCTGGACACCTTGAGTTTGCGCACGTGACCGCCAAACGCGATATGCAGCATCTTCGTCTCGGTCGCGTCGTTGATTTTCGTGGACGTACCGTGCGCGTTGTAGTACTGCACGTCTTCAGGCTTAAGCCCCGCATCCCGCAAACAAAGCCGCAACGCCCGCGCCCCGGACTCGCCCGACGGATCGGGACTCGTCAGGTGGTAGGCATCCGCCGTAACCCCGTACCCGGCAAACTCGGCCAAAATCTTCGCGCCGCGTTTCTTCGCGTGTTCCTCGCTCTCGACAACCAGAATGCCCGCCCCCTCGCCGATGACAAACCCGTCGCGCTCCGCGTCAAAGGGACGGCTTGCCCGATGCGGCTCCTTGTCGTACTGTGTCGAAAGCGTCTTCAACATACAGAACCCGCCGACCGCAAACGGGACAATCGTCGCCTCCGTTCCCCCGGCAACCACCACCTCGGCACGCCCGCACCGCACAAAGTCGAGGGCCTGTCCCAGCGCGTCCGCCCCCGACGCGCACGCCGTTACCTGCGTCAACGCCGCCCCCTTGAGGCCGTAGAGCAACGACACATTCGCCGCCGCCTCGTTTGAGATCATCATCGGCACCGTGAGCGGCGGCATCCGGTCCGGCCCCTGTCCAAGCAGTTTTTTGAACGCCTCGGAGACAACCTCGAAGCCGCCGATCCCGTTACCCAGAATCACCGCCGCCCGCTCAGGATCGGCGGAATACCGCCGATTCCCGTCAAGCAACTGCGCCTGCGAAAGCGCCTCCAATGCCGCCGCCGCCGCAAACTGCGAGAACCGCGCCATCTTCCGCGCCTCCTTCTTATCCATATACGCCCCCGGATCGAAGCCCTTCACCTCGGCGGCAATCGACACCTCAAAACCGGCGGTATCAAAAGACGTGATATGGTCAACCCCGCTCCTTCCCGCCCGTAGCCCCGCGCAAAACGCGCCTGCCGTATTCCCGATCGGCGAAACCGCCCCGATACCCGTAACAACAACCTTTCTCATAGCATCTCCATCGACTACAGTGTAAAGGTACCCGCCTAAAATGACAAGGTTTCAAGAGATAGGGGGAAGCGCCCGCAGCGCATGGAAAATGAGGGGTAACTATTCAGCTGAGCCTGTTCCAATACCCCTTGAAAGATAGAATGTGAAGCTGAACCGGAACGGCGGGGAAAAGTATCAGGCGAAAAGCAGTGATTGTAAGAATTGCCCGTTACAGCAGCGGTGCATAGCAAGCCGTGGAGGGAAGAGTCCGAAACGGACGCTGTATATCGTTGACCGGAGTGAAGGAGAAAACCTGTGCGAGGAGATGAGGAAAAAGATAGACGAGGCGAAGTACCGCGCGTTATACGGGAGGCGGATGCAAATAATAGAACCGTGTTTTTCGGATATACGCTATTGCAAGGGGATGGACAAGTTTTCGCTGAGGACGAAGATAAAAGTAAAGATCCGGTGGTTGCTATACTGCATGGTGCATGACATAGGGAAGTGTATACCGCGCATAACGGCGGGGAGCGGAGGATAAGGGGCAAGCGGGTATGTGAAAGGCAGGAATAAAAAGCAGGTTGCCCGGTGATCCGTGCGCAGAATTTCCGTCACGGGTTTGCCGGGGATTATCCCTGTCCAAAAAGCAACTTTTTCGACAGCCTCGTTATGCGAAGCGCCAGTCCACTTTACGTTAGTCACCCACATGGACGTGGGCGGGCTTTATAGATTTTTTATTATATAGTTTACAATTCTCCCATGCCTTTCATTTATTTTTTCTTTATTCCATATCTTTTTGTCTTTGGTCATTTCCTGAATTTCCCTCTGTTGAAATAAATGTGTATATGTATCTCTTTTTTCGGGAAACGGTATATTTCCAATTGAGCAATTATGTGATTTTGATATGAGTAAATAATTACCCAAGCAATCTATGTATTCATTGACAAATTTCTTATCGTATTTGTCATAACCAGCGGCTTCTTCACCAGCAGGAGTTCTGGGTGCAATATGTTCCAGTTCAGGAGATTTTATCGTGTCAAATCTCCTGGGTTCATACCCGCCGTGCCCCTGGCTTGCCAAATAGTTTTCATATTTCCAGAGCAAATACTTTGCCGTTGCGGGTTCGATGCCGCCATTTATTGCTTCTTCAAGATGTTTGGTGTTCCAGTATGCCCACCACCAGTCTTTTACCTCTTTCATCCAAATAATTCTTTCAATTGTTGGTTCAATATCAGGATTTTCGTTTGTAAATTCTTTATAAACATCATTCAGCCTAGAAACAATATCTGCCCGTGTACCTATCAATCGGTGTCTTAATATAAGAGATTCTGCTGCTGCGCAAAAACGACATAAATCTTCTTTTGACAAGGAAAATATATATGCTTTTATGACAAAGGGCATAACCACTCCAAGTCCGTCCAAGCATATTAAAGAATGTATCTTAAAGTAGTTTTTCTCATCATCACCAAAGAAAAGCATTAGAGCGTTAAAACTATCCTCAAGATATTGCGAAAATTCACGGATGAATTGGATGGGATTTTTCTCGTTCAATTGACTATTGATTTTCTCAATTGATTTTGTTTCCCAAAGCGAATTATAATATACTCGGAGTGTGTATAGCAAAACAATATCCTCATCAATACGGTGTTCTATAGACGCAATTGATTTGTAGATTTTTTCAAAACGGTTCTTTATTTCCTCAATGAGTGTATCAGCCTCATTGTCGCCGTAAAGATGTATAGAATACATAAATTGAGCCTTAATAATTTCAAGTTTTGTTGGGTCTTTGCCTCTATCATTCTGAAAAATAAACATCTGTATCGCTTCTGACTCATGTTTGACAAGATGCGTTGTGCAGGAAGCCCAAATGATTGTCTGTAAAACTTTATCAAGAGAATCATTTTCCTTTTTTGATAATTTTTTGACAAAATAATCAAAAGCATTAGCAATTCGTTTAGCCGAGTCGGTCTCAAGGTTATTTTTGCTTTTCGAGGTCTGATTAATGACATAATCCTTGAAAAATTGATCGTCATAATCTACCGTTGAGAAAGCATAATTCGCCCCCCTGTGTATCATATTTTCATAAAAACCTTTTTCATCGTCCGTAAAATTGCGGATTGATTTTATACTTGTAAATAATGCGGAAAGAAAGATGATAATAGTTGTCAGTCGTTGCTGTCCGTCAATAACATCGAAATTTCCATTAGACTTTTCTTCAAACAGGAAATGACCAAAATAATACGGTGTTGCTACACCGCTCTTTATATGGTTTTCCAAATCCTTCAAAAAAATATCGGTATGAGTTTTCCCATTAAAATCCGACGACGGCGTATTCCATGAATATGCCCTTTGGTAGTTAGGCACACGAATTTTATTCCCATAAAGCATACCTTTTACATTTGTCGAAGCGTCCATAATAACCCCCAAAACTTAAAATTGTCTGTATTGTCCAGATAAATTGATTATAAAATATTCTAAATCTATTTAGTCAATCCCTTTACTGGCTATTTTTTCCTTTTTGTGCCGCCACGGAGGGCGACACTACCAGTCTTTCCGGGAAAGTTGGACAGGCATTTCGCATAACCCTATACACGCATTCCCTAGGAGCCTGTGGGATTTAGTCTAAATACTTCTCAAATTACCTAGTTCAGGCGATTTTTGACTATAAAAATCATCAAAACTGACTAGTTAGCCGAGATTTTTTCGTTCCCGATCGCACAAAACCGCCTAAGTCCCACGAAGACTGGCAGTGTGCGAGAACACCGGCAAAACCTCCATCATATTGGGACCTTTTGAATCCATTACGCGCACTCTACCATACCCGAAAATTTTTGTCAAGCGTTTTCGCGTTTTTCGTAAAAAAAAACGAAAAGTTCCCAAACCGCAGGACGGCGCGGCCTGTCCGGACCGGGCCCCGTTTCGTGACGGGGAAAACCGACTCGATTTCCTTTGCGATGTCTTTCATCCTCAATAGAGTTTGTATTTTAATCCGACAAAATCTCACCGCTTATAGACAGCGTAATTACCCGCCAGGGAATCATCTTGCCTGAATTTTTCAAGGCGGTAACTACGGCGTTTTCTATGCCGCCGCAGCAGGGAACTTCCATTCTGATTACCGTGACGGATTTTATATCGTTCTGTTTGATAATTTCGGTGAGTTTTTTGCTATAGTCCCCATCGTCGAGTTTCGGGCAGCCGATAAGGACGATTTTATTCCGCATAAAATCGTTATGGAAATTACCATAGGCATACGCGCCGCAGTCAGCGGATACCAGTAAATTCGCGTTGTTCAAATACGGTGCGTTTACCGGAACCAATTTTATCTGTACCGGCCATTGGGTAAGTTGGCTTTGTGTCGCGCCGGTCTGTTCAACAACAGGCGGCGCGTCCCGCTTAATCGTTTGAGCGTTGCTTCCGGGGCATCCCCCCGGCGGGGGTGTTTCCCCCAATTTTTCATTCATATTCATCTTAACCGCTTCCTCATCGTATTCTTTTGCGTCCCGCTCCTCAAAGGCAATCGCCCCGGTAGGACAGACCGGCAAGCAATTGCCAAGACCATCGCAATAGTCTTCCCGCAGTAACCGTGCCTTGCCGTCAACAATGGCTATAGCCCCTTCATGGCAGGCTTCGGCGCAGAGACCGCAACCGTTGCATTTTTCCGTATCAATGCGAATTATGTTTCTCAGCATTCTTCAATCCTTAATATGTCGGTCTAAAATCTCCGCCAAGTTTTTCCCCGGCGTAAAATCTTTTTTGTTGTCTTTTTCATCAATGCGGGGAAGACCGGGGTATGCGACAACAGCGGTGGTGAATACCCGATCCTTGGAGGAATCTTTTGCCGGCATGAGACAGTTTGTGGTAAACAGCACCGCGCCGGGAATATAATCGAACTCCTTCTGCTGGTTCTGCCAGGCGGTTCCGCAATTGTCTTTACGCTGGGGATGCCTTTTCAGTTCCGGGTAGGCGTGGACGGGAAGCATTTCGCCGTGAGTATACACGTTGACCCCTTTTCCATCGTTCCAGCAGCACTCCCGCTTTTCCCGCACAACCTTTTCCACCCCCAGTCTGCTCGCGTTGATAACAGAACCTATTTGCCATTATGAAACCTCCATAATAGAGTTGTTGAAAAACTTCAGTTTTTAAACAACAACCATTAAAAAACATCAAAATGCATCGCATTCTGCGAGACTTGTTCAATAACCAACCGGGTTATTGAACAAGTCCATTGACATTGTTTTAAGTTTATATAATATCAATAGTATGGCCTGTTCCGCAGTGATTCGGGGGCGTTACGGGGGGTTGACCCCCGTTGAGGGGGATAGCGGAGGACGGCGCAAACCATTGCGGGGGACAGCCCCGCAATGGTTTGGGCGGGCCGGAGCGAAGGGGGAAACTTCCCCCTGTCAACAACTTAAGGAAATGGAATATAAGCGTGGTCAACGGATTACACAGATTTTTAGTTTTTTTGTCCGCGAATGTACGCGAATGTATGCGAATACATGCTGATGGGTATG
>JAISZQ010000060.1 GCA_031269165.1 Spirochaetaceae bacterium | reverse complement strand
TTCCGCAATGCGGGCATTTTACCGGTGCTAATACCATTTTTCCCCTTCCCTCTCTTTGGGTTGTTTGTGTTATTTTATCATGTTCCTTACCAGTACGCAACACCTTTCGTCCGCGACCCGGATTTAAGGGATAAGAGGTGAGGGTGTCATTGCGAGCCGCAAAGCGGCGAAGCAATCCAGCTGGGGAGGGCATTCACCCTGGATTGCTTCGCTCGGCAATGTGCCGCCCGCTCGCAATGACGGGCGGATTAAATCCGTGAAAATCCGCGTCAATCTGCGGACAAAATTCTTAATAATCCCTAACGCCGCTGAAAATAGGCCGCCTATTCCGGTAATTCCTTGTTTTTTGAGCCTGTTTCAAAACTTGTGGTTGTGAAACCGCTTCTTTTATCGGGTTTTAAGCCCCGCCAACGCCCACTCGATTAGCACGTCGAGGCGCTTTTTGAGCGCGGAGGGCACGTCGATCATGCGCTCGACAAAATCGGAGGGCTCGATACAGGCGACGCAGTAGACGAGAACGCCTTCTTCAAGCGGCTCAAGGTAGACGCGGGAGACAAAGTGCTCGCTCTTCATCACGGTAACAAAAAGCAATGTGGAGGCTTTGTGGTTGGTAATCGTGTAAAGGAGCGCGTTGCCTGAATCAATACGGGTGAGTTCGCTCCGGTAGATGGTGTTGCCGAGGTTAATGTCTTTGAGTTTCGCGTAGATGGTTTCCGCATCCGGTATGGCCGAACGGTACGCGGGGTCGGGGAGGGATTTCCGGCTGTCCGGGTTGTCGATGCGGGTTGCCTCTTCAAACAGGGGCACCCATTTCTTGCGGGTGAAGGAATGGTATTTGATGTCGACCATGCCGCGTACCCGCTGGAGCGCGTTGTAGATGTCGAGGAGCGTGACCTGCCGTCCTTCCGCATAGGGTACAACGAGCAGGTTTTCGCTGATGGAGGAAAAATCGCCCGCCGCGATTCTGGCGGCGAAGGGGCCGGAGAAAAGGGTGTTCACGGGGCTTCCGGTGATGGCGAGGTCGGCGGGGTTGGTTACGCAGTGGGAATAGCCTTGTTCCTCCCCCGGTTGCGATTGCAAAAAAGCCCGCGCCTTGATGTCCGGGTCAAGGCCGGGGAACAGGGTGTCAAATGAGCGCGACTGGGCCGCAAGGGAAACCGCGCAAACGAAACACAGGCCCAAAAACAGGAACCTTCTGGGGGGTCCGGGGGGCCGCGGCCCCCCGGCGGGGGCGTTACGGGGGCGGAGCCCCTGTAGAGGGGGATAGCGAAGGACGGCGCAAACCATAAGCAGTCTGCGTTGGTTTGCGCTGACCGGAGCGAAGGGGGAGACTTCCCCCTCCTTACCTTGTTGACGGTGATTCTGAAACGCTTTCATGGGTTAATATGCGCCCTTGCGGCCAAATACCACGCCGATAGTTTTGTATAACACCCAGAGGTCGAGCCAGATCGACCAGCTTTGCAGGTAGTAGGTGTCGAACGACACGCGGTCGAAGTAGTCGGTGTCGGAACGGCCTGAGACTTGCCAGAGGCCTGAGATGCCGGGTTTTACGGAAAATATGCGCTTGAAATTGTCGCCGTATTTCTTTATTTCATCGTCAACGATGGGGCGCGGTCCCACGAGGCTCATCTCGCCTTTCAACACGTTGATAAGTTGCGGGAATTCATCAAGGCTCGTCTTCCGCAGAAATTTGCCGAACGTGGTTATGCGCGGATCGTTCTTTATCTTGTGGTTTTCGTCCCACTCCTTGCGGATCAGCGGGTCGGAATCGAGCAGTTGTTTGAGGATCTCCTCGGCGTTTTTCGCCATCGTCCTGAACTTGAACGCCTTGAACACGTTCCCGTTCTGTCCGATGCGGGAATGTCCATATAAGACGGGGCCCGGCGAGGTAATTCTTACCAGGAGGGCGATGACCAGCAGAAAGGGGAGGATGATAAGGCCGCCGACAATGACGGCAAACAGATCCAGCGCGCGTTTATACATGCGGTTCCACCACAGTTGCAGATGGTTGGTGCTGGCAAAGCCGAGCATACCGTTGAAGTCGCGGATGTTCATCCATATATTGGTGACGTTGAGGAACGAGGGCAACAGCACATTGTAGCGGAATGCGGAAACCGAATGAATGAGCAGGGCGGACAACGCTTGTTCGCTCAATTCGGGGGCCGCCACCATCGCCATTTTCAGGCCCAGCCGTTTTACCAGCGCGGGACCGAGGGACGTGTCGTGCAACACCGGAATTCCCCGGTATTCATCGTTATCAATCACCGCATGGTCGTCCAGGATGACCACAGGAACATAACTTAACGTCCGGTCTTTGAGCAGTTTGTCGATGAGCATTCGGGCGAGGCCGCCTGAACCGTAGATGACCGCCGGAATGCCGCCGAGTTTGGTTGCGCTGAGGAGGCCGCGCATGATTGATCGGCACACGAGCAGGATAAAGGTGGAAAAGATGAAGCTGATGAAGAACGCGGCGGTGATCGCGTCGAATTCCTTGTCCTCGATATAACGGGAAAAGATGATGCCGCCGAACGAGATCGCGCAACCGATGGCAAAGTGGCGCATCTCCTCGGCGGGCGCGAGCGCGATGCCCGGATAGAGACTGAGCAACTGGAACACGATGATGAAGACGGGAAGATAGGGCCAGTAGGTGATGAACGAACGGAAACTGATTGCGCCCATGTCGTAGAGGTTCACGAGGAAAAAACCTGTCCCAAACGACAGCATCACGCCGACCAAATCGGCAATGATCACGGCGGCGATGTTGTATGCGGAGGTCGTCGCGCGGAACCGTTTCTTATACCAAACTTCAAACTCGTCCAGTGTCATGCTGTTAATACCGCCTTTTGTTTTCCCATTGCCACGCCGTCTTGATGATCTCGCGCATATCCGTGTAGTCCGGCATGAACGACAACACCTTTTTCGCTTTGGCCGCTTTTGCCACGAGAGAAGGCGGGTCGCCGGGCCGCCTTTCCGCCTCAATGACGGGCGCTTTTTTCCCGGCAACCTCCTCGCAGAGGGCGATTATTTCGCGCACCGAATGGCCCTGTTCAACCCCTAAGTTGATACAAGCCGGTTCCCCGCCGTTTAAGAGCAGTTCAAGCGCGGCGCGGTGGGCCCGGGCCAGGTCGCAGACATGGATATAATCCCGCACGCAGGTGCCGTCGGGCGTGTCATAATCGGTCCCAAACAGCGAGACGGACGGGCGCGTTCCTTTAATCGCCTGTAACACGAGCGGGATGAGGTGGGTCTCGATCCGGTGGCTTTCCCCGATAGTCCCGTCCGGGTGCGCGCCCGCCGCGTTAAAATACCGGAGCGCGATGTAACGCACGCCGTACGCCCGGCGGTAATCTTCGAGGATCTGTTCGACCATCAGCTTCGTTCTGCCGTAGGGGTTCACCGGATTCTGCGGATGGGCTTCGTCGATGGGCGTGTACACGGGGTTGCCGTAGGTGGCGCAGGACGAAGAAAAGAGAAACGTGCGAACGCCGTGTTGCCGCATCGCTTCAAGCAGGGTGAGCGTCGCGCCGACGTTATTCTGGTAATACTTTGCGGGATCGGTCACCGATTCGCCGACATAGGCAAACGCCGAAAAATGCATCACCGCCTCGATACGATGCCGGGTGAACACCGTTGCAAGCGCGGCGGGGTCGGCGATCGAGGCTTCGACGAGCGTCATGCCGGGACAGGCTTCGCGGTGGCCCTCGCTTAAATTGTCGAGAATCACCGGGCAAAAGCCGTGTTCGGCCAAGTCCCGCACAACGTGGGAGCCGATGTAGCCCGCCCCTCCGGTAACCAGAATGTTCGGCATACTACAACCCCCTCTTGAACCAGTCGATGGTCATGGTAAGGCCCTCGTCCAGCGGGACTTTCGGTTCCCAACCCAGTTCGGTCTTCGCACGGCCGATGTCGGGCTTCCGTTGTTTGGGGTCGTCTTGGGGAAGCGGTTTGAACACCAGTTTTGATCGGCTTCCCGTCAGCGACAGCACTCTTTCGGCTAGTTCCAGCATGGTGAATTCGCCGGGGTTGCCGATGTTGACCGGCCCGGTAAAGCCCTCGCGGGAATGCATCATCCGGTAGATCACCTCGATAAGGTCATCGACATAACAAAACGACCGCGTTTGCCGCCCGTCCCCATAAATCGTGATGTCCTCGCCGCGCAGGGCCTGCATGATAAAGTTGGAGACGACCCGCCCGTCCGCCGGATGCATACGCGGCCCGTAGGTGTTGAAAATCCGCACCACCTTTATCCGGGTCTCGTACAACCTGTGGTAATCGAAGAACAAGGTTTCGGCGGCGCGTTTCCCTTCGTCATAACAGGCGCGAATACCGATAGGGTTCACGTTGCCGTGGTAGGATTCGGTCTGCGGGGAGAGGAGCGCGTCTCCATAGACCTCGCTCGTCGAGGCTTGGAGGATTTTCGCGTCCGTGCGCCGGGCCAGTTCCAGCATATTGAATGCGCCCCACACCGACGTCTGCAAGGTATGTACCGGATTCTCCTGGTAATGCACCGGAGACGCGGGGCAAGCGAGGTTGTAGATTTCTTCTATTATAGAAGGTATAGGGGACTGGTCAACGCTGTCCGCGACGTCACGCTGGACAACCGAAAACGCCGGGTTGTTTTGCATATGCGCGATGTTGGCCTCCTGTCCCGTCATAAAGTTGTCGAGACAGACCACGGACGCGCCCTCTTTCAAGAGGTGATCGCAGAGATGGCTCCCCAGAAACCCCGCGCCGCCTGTCACGAGAACGTTCGCGCCCATGATTCACCGCCCCACGCTGAAGTAACGAAAGCCCGCCGCTTCCGCCTCAGCGCGTTTATACATATTCCGCAGGTCGAAAAACACCGGGGACTTCATCAGGGAGGTGATCTTTTCGAGATCGAGGTTCCCCGCCTGGCTCCACTCGGTCAACAGCACGAAGGCGTCCGCGTTTTCAAAGGTATCGTACTCGTTTTTTGCGAAGTACACGGACACGCCGCGTTCGGCAAAATGCTCCGAGGCTTCTTTCTGGGCGGCAGGATCCCACACGCGCAACACGGCCCCCGCTTCGGCAAGTTTCTCGCAGATTTCTATCGCCGGGGACTCCCGAATATCGTTGGTGTTGTTCTTGAACGCCAGCCCCACCACCGCGAACACCTTGCCGCGAATCGAACCCGTCCCGCCGAGGCCGCGCTCGATCTTTTCCAGCATCTTCTGCCGCTGTTTCTTGTTTGCCTCGATGGTCGCCTCAATGATCGAGAGCCGCTCCCCGTGCTGACGGGCTAAAGACGCGATGGCCATCGTGTCTTTCGGAAAGCACGAGCCGCCGTAACCGGGCCCCGCCTTCAAAAAGTCGCGGCCAATTCGCTTGTCAAGCCCCATTCCCAGCGCGACCTCTTCCCCATTGGCCCCGGCCTTCTCGCAGAGGGCGGCGATCTCGTTGATAAACGAGATTTTGACCGCGAGAAAGGCGTTTGACGAGTATTTGATCATCTCGGCAGATTCGAGGGTCGTTTCGAGGTAGGGCGTTTCGCTCAGGTGGAAGGGCCGATAGGCACTTTTCATGATCTTCCGCGCCCGGTCGCTCTCCGCGCCGACTATTACGCGGTCAGGATGGGTAAAATCGTAGACTGCCGTCCCCTCCCGCAAAAACTCAGGGTTCGACACCACGTCAAAGGGCACGTCCACGCCCCGCTTGTCGAGTTCCTCTTGGATCCACGCCTTCACCTGTCGGCCGGAACCGACTGGAACCGTGCTCTTGTCAACGACGACCGTGTATTTCTCGAGAGCGCCGCCAATTTCCCGCGCAACCTCTTCGACGTAGGCAAGGTTCGCGCTGCCGTCCTCCTTGGACGGCGTCCCGACCGCGATAAATACCGCGTCGCTTTTCTTCACCGCGCCGGGCAACCCGGTCGAAAACGAAAGCCGCCCCTCGCCGATGTTCCGCGCCACAATCTCGTCCAGCCCCGGCTCGTAGATGGGAATCGTCCCGCCGCGCAACGCCTCGATCTTGCGCGCGTCCTTGTCCACGCAGATCACGTTGTTCCCGAAATCGGCCAGACACGACCCGGAAACCAATCCCACATAGCCGACACCGGCCACCGTTACATTGATCATACGTCATTATCGCCGTTTTTGGGGCGTGTTGCAAGAGATATACCGATAAGAGCAGCAATTCCGATTGCAAAACCTCGTGTTACGGGACTGGGCAGACCTCCACTGTCAACAACGTAAGCACAAAGAAAAGAACGGTCCGCAGATTGCGCCATAGAGCGACGCCGGATTAACACGGATCGAACGGGGTATGATCCGTGACGCCTTTTGGCACAAATGGCGCAATCCGCGGACAAAATTCTTACGTTGTTGACAGGGGGAAACATCCCCCTGTCAACAACTTAAGGAAATGGAATATAAGCGTGGTCAACGGATTACACAGATTTTTAGTTTTTTTGTCCGCGAATGTACGCGAATGTATGCGAATACATGCTGATGGGTATG
>JAISZQ010000048.1 GCA_031269165.1 Spirochaetaceae bacterium | reverse complement strand
TTCCGGTAGTATTCTTCAACCCGCCAGATCATATTGTTGTTTATCGCGCATAATTTTCCGCCCAAATATTCAATACCGGCGATGTTCTCTTTGGTAACCACCGTACATACTTCCAGCCGAATGTCGGTATTGTGGATTTCGCGGAGTATCATCATCTGGGTGTCCCGCAATTTTCTTGCCCGTTCTTCATCAATGCCAAATTCCCGGTTTACCGCTTTAACCGTCAACCCCCGTATCGAAAGCAGTATGGTATCGATACAGTTATCGAGTACCTCCAGTTTTTCCGGTGTCAGGTTTATTCCGGTGGTATTCAGGCAGACATGTATTTTGTGTTCATGCAGGTACTTGATAAACTCCAGCAGTTCATCCGTTTTGTCCCAAAAAAACATCGGCTCTCCTCCTGTCAGGGTAAGACGGACGCTTCCGCTGTGGTTAAGCAGGGGGCCTATAGTCCTTTTCCAGGTTTCTATACCGGCAGTCATGCCTTCTTCGCCCTCCGTCTCCGAATGACAGATAGGGCAGTTACAGTAACATTTCCATGACAGGGCGTATGCAAGGGGTATTGGAGCGTCTTTCAATGTATTTGCCCACCCTCGGAATCTTCCCACAATTTGTCAAAATGATTGGTATAGATTTTACCTCCCGTTGAAATCGCGTCAAACAGGTATGTAACAGTCCGGGGACCGTCGATCCACGTGTGGTAAGGACCGACAGCCAATAGGTCATCTACTCTGAAATACATTTCCTGCGGGATACCGTCATATTCTCTGATGGTTACCTGCCTTTTTTGATTTTTGGTTAGAGAATGATACCAGTCTCTCAGCCCCTTATTTGCGTCTTCCAATCGTGAATCATGGGGCTCTTTAGGAATCAACAAGCGCATGATTAATCCTCTTTCAAGCCTTTCCTTTAATTTAACATCCTGATTATTTCGGAGGGCGAACAAACCTCCTTGCACAATACCGTCAACTTTCTCGGCGGTAGTTTTGATACGGTTATTCATTTCTTCGTCTTTATCTGTTCTCTTCCGATATATGTTTATTAATCCCCATTCCTTGCGCAGATCGGGTTTTCTCTCGGTTACATACCGTTTCGTGAGAAAACCAACGATCGCGCTGGCAAGAAGAGCGGTACCCAAACCGGACAATATTTCCTTCAGCCCCGGCGGAAGAAAATAGCTTCCCAGCAGCGAGACGCCCCCTGCCAGCAACAGCACCAGATGAACCAGTTCATCAACCTTGCTTTTTTTGACAACGTCATTCATAAGACACTCCTAAAATGGAAAAATTTTGACGCGGAAAGCGCGCCGGTATGGACAAAAAGCCCCCGCCGCGAGTTTGTCTTGCGGAAGGGGCTTTTATAACACCCGAAAGAAACGGCAGCCGGAACAGAGAAAGAAACGCGCCGCGCAGGGTCAGCGGCGGACAGAGAACCTATGTGAGGAGGGGGGGGGGGTCTCCAATTTTCGCATATAGACCACCAGTCTCACCGGAGAAAGAAAGAACTTTTTCACCAGACAAACCATTTTGAATACCTTATGGCTGATTCTACCACGGCTCGTTTGGTTTGTCAAGAGGGGAGCGCGCGCTGCGCGAATGGATAATGGAAAATTGAAAATGAAGACAAGAGGAACGTAGCGGGCCGTCGTTACGGTTGCGGGTGTCATTGCGAGACGGCGGCCCAAGTGAGGCGGCCTCGTCATTGCGAGGAGCAAAGCGACGAAGCAATCCAGACGGAGATATACTCCCACTGGATTATTTCGCTCCGCTCGCAATGACGGCGGCCCAAGCGGGGCGGCCTCGTCATTGCGAGGAGCAAAGCGACGAAGCAATCCAGCCGGAGATATACTCCCACTGGATTGCTTCGCTCCGCTCGCAATGACGGCGGCCCAAGTGAGGCGGCCTCGTCATTGCGAGGAGCAAAGCGACGAAGCAATCCAGACGGAGATTACTCCCGCTGGATTGCTTCGCTCCGCTAGCAATGACGGCCCAAGCGAGGCGGCCTCGTCATTGCGAGGAGCAAAGCGACGAAGCAATCCAGACGGAGATATACTCCCACTGTCAACAACTTAAGCCAATGGAATATAAGAGTGGTCAACGGATCACACAGATTTTTAGTTTTTTTGTCCGCGAATGTGCGCCATACATGGCGTTGCGAATACGCGCTGATGGGTATGTATTATTCGTATTTATTCGCGCCATTCGCGGACCAAAATTCTTAAGTTGTTGACAGGGGATATACTCCCCCTGGATTGCTTCGCTCCGCTCGCAATGACGGCGGCCCAAGTGAGGAACCTATTGGTTCCTCGGTGAGGCGTTTGCCTTTGTTGTTGAGGAGATTTTGAACAGGCTCTTACGCCTTCTTCGGCAGTTTCAGCAAACGGCGCACCTCGCTATCGGCAAGCGTTTCCCGGCGCAACAGGGCATCGGCAAGCGTTTCAAGTTTCGCGCGGTTGGCCTCCAGTATCGTTTTGGCGTTGCCGAGGGCCGCGTCGAGGATGGCCTTGACCGCCCGGTCGATGTGCTGGGCGGTGTCCTCGGAATAGTCCTTGTGGCGGGCGATCTCTTTGCCCAGAAAGATGGGCTCGTCCTCCTGCCCATAAGCGATCGGGCCAAGTTCGTCGGCCATGCCCCATTCACAGACCATCTTCCGCGCCAGCTCGGTGGCCTGCTGGAGGTCGTTCTTGGTACCCGTCGTGGTCTGGGCATAGACAAGTTGCTCCGCCGCAAAACCGCCGTAGCAGATGGAAATGCGGTCCTGGATCCAGTTCCGCGTCCGGCTGTAGCTGTCCGCTTCGGGAAGCGACACCGCCATCCCCAGCGACTGGCCGTGCGGCACGATCGTTACCTTGTGGAGCGGGTCGGCGTTCGGGAGAAAGTAGTGCAGCAGGGCGTGGCCCGCCTCGTGAACCGCCGTCATGCGCCGTTCCTTGTCGGAAACCGCCAGCGTCTTTCGCGCAATCCCCATGAGAATCTTGTCGCGGGCTTCCTCAAACTCGGCGGCCGTCACCGCATCCTTGTCCTTCCGCGCCGCGTAAAGAGCGGCCTCGTTCACGAGGTTGGACAAGTCTGCCCCACTCATACCGGGAGTGGCGCGGGCGACACGGGCAATGTTCACATCGCCGCCCAGTTTGACCTTTTTCGCGTGAATGGCAAGGATGGCCTCGCGCTCGTTCACGTCCGGCATCGACACCGTAACCTGCCGGTCGAAGCGGCCCGGACGAAGCAAGGCCGGGTCGAGCACGTCGGGACGGTTTGTCGCGGCAAGGATGATGATGCTCTCCTTGGGGTCGAACCCGTCCATCTCCACGAGCAACTGGTTCAGGGTCTGCTCGCGCTCATCGTGACCGCCGCCGTAGCCCGCCCCGCGCGTACGCCCCACCGCGTCAAGCTCATCGATAAAGATGATGCAGGGCGCGTGACGCTTACCCTGTTCAAAGAGATCGCGCACCCGGCTCGCCCCCACGCCGACAAACATCTCGACAAAATCCGAGCCGGACATATGGAAGTAGGGAACCTCCGCCTCCCCGGCGACCGCCCGCGCCATCAGGGTCTTTCCCGTCCCCGGCATCCCGACGAGCAGCACGCCCTTGGGGATACGCGCCCCCATCTTTGTGAACTTCTGCGGATTGCGGAGGAAGGCCACGACCTCCTCCAACTCCGCCTTCGCGTCCGTCTGCCCCGCGATGTCGGCAAACGTCATCTTTTTCTTGCTGTCGGGATCGTAACGGCGCGCGCGGCTCTTTCCGAATTGGAACACCTTGTTACCGCCGGGCCCGCCCTGCATGGCACGCATCATGATGAACAGGAAGAGAATCGTAACGACCCACGGAAGAAACTGTACCACCTGCGCGATCCCCGATCCCCGCCGCCCGCCTGAAACCGTGATCCCTTTCTCGCGGAGGGTCGGGATCAGAAACGGGTCCTGATACGGAATAATCGTCCGTATCGCCTCATAGCCGCCGCTTTTGTCGGCGCGCATTCCTTCCATAGTACTGTCGTCGTAGATTTTGACGTCGCCGACTTCCCCCCGATCGACATAACTGGTAAACTCGGTGTACGACACCGGTCTCGGCGACGACTCCTGCGGCCTTAACAAAAACCACGAAATCAGCGCCACCGCTATCAAAGCAAAAACCATCCCGAAACGGGGCCGCCCGCCCTTCGGAAACCCCGAAGGCGGAGAAAGCGGAGGAAACTTCCCCCCGATTTTCTGTTCCCCCCTTCCCTCTTCGTTTTGCTCTTCTTTTTCCTCGTTCATCTCTTCGTTCTTTTCCCTGTCATTCGCCATGTTGTGTCCCTTTTATATGCACGACAAGACCACCGTCAACCTGCGCGGCCTCGATACGCAATCCCCCCATTCTATACTCTCCCGCATCTTTTATCAACAGCGAGAACCCTTTCTCATAAAACGCCTCGTCACGGGCAACCCGCACCGGCCCCCGGTTTATCCGAATCCCGCCGCCCACGTCAGCCGCCTTTATCCGCGCGTCACGCGCAAAATCCCGCACGACCTGCCTCCGCACAGGCTTCTCATCGTCTTTCAGCCGGTCAATCGCCGCAAAAAGCGCCTCTTCCCGCACAATTTCCGGCAATGCGTCCAGATTTTCGATAACGACCGCCCGATCCGTTCCGTTTTCCCGCGCCTCGACCCGCCTTTCCCCGCGCCGCGACGCCTCTGCCTCGATAAAATCCGCCGCAAGCCCCTGCGTTTCCGCCGTTTCGAGCACCCCCTTGCGCCATTCAGGAAACTTTTCATCCAAAACCGGCGCCAAACAGAGCCGAACGCGGTTTCGCAGATACCGTGGATCCCCGTTTGTCGAGTCCGTCCGATAAGAAAGCCCCCGTTCCGCAAGAAATTCCAGCACCTCCCGCCGCGTTACGTCCCGCAAGGGCCTAAAAATCATTATAGGGGGGGAAGTCTCCCCCCAGCCACCAGCCCGCGCGCCCGGCGTGCCATACACCCCACCGGCTTCCCGGCCCCCCCCCAGCCCGGGGGGGCCCCCCCCCCCCCCCCCCCCCCCCCCCCCCCCCCCCCCAAAAAACACCCCACCCCCCACCCACCAACACACCCCCCCCCCCCCCCCCCCCCCACCGCCCCCCACCCCCCCCC
>JAISZQ010000044.1 GCA_031269165.1 Spirochaetaceae bacterium | reverse complement strand
CCCGCTTCTGGAGTTTCGGGCGGGGCTTTGCCCCACTTTTCCGAAACTCCACGACTGAAAGTTGAGACGGGGGCGTTGCGGGGGGCTGGCCCCCACGAGAAGAAAGTCTTCGCTGTGATGCGGGGGCCCCTACAGCCCTCCGCGTCCTGCTTCGGGCTTCCGGGCCGGGGCGTACTCAGTCCTGCGTCCGTCCGTGGACGCTTGGGGTACGCCCACCAAGCCAAGCAACGCTTACCATGCACCGCATGGTTTTGTCCCCGCTGAAGGGGGTAGCGTAAGACGCGAAGCGGCTGGAGCGAGGGGGAGACTTCCCCCACCTTCTTCTTGTGCGCACTTTCCCCCCGATGGGGGGCCGATAGTCGTTCTCCTCACGACATGCCCAAGGAAAGCCCCCGAGGGGCCATGGGCCTCCACGGCAGGTGGCGGAAGATTCTGCTTGACAACAATGGTGCAACATGGTATATTGAGTATCATACTTTTGTGACTATATAATGTATAGTTGAAATAGGAGGAAACATGAAAAAGACGTTTTTAGCGGTGCTGTTGGTCGTGGCGGGGTTGTCCGTTTGGGCCGGTGGCGGTAAACAGACAACAGGGGCCAGTGATACGGTAACCCTGTCGGTGTACGCGCAACTGGATCTCGCCAACCCCCAGTACGAGTATTGGCCGGTTACGCTTGAGGCTTTTGCCAAAAAGTATCCCAACATCAAGCTGGAATTTGAGTATGTGTCGGGCGAACAGTTCCATGACAAGTTCCAGGCGATGGCGGCTTCCGGGGAGATTCCAGATCTATTCACGACCTATGCGGGGGCTCGTTCCAGTTACATTCTGGACAGGGGTCTTGTCAAGGACATAAGGCCCTTCCTGACCGAGGAATTCAAGTCCCACTACAATCCCACTATCTGGGGTCCCCAGGGGCCCAACGGAGAAATTTACATAATCTCTCCCAACATGGCGGTGTGTACGGCGGTATATGTGAACACCAAACTCCAGAAGGAGTTGGGACTTACCAACCCCAAGACGTTGGATGATCTTATTGCCCAGGTACCCGCCATCCGCGCCAAGGGGTATACCCCGCTGATGTTCGCCAACAAGGGCGTGTGGCAGGCGCAATCCCTGTTGCTTTCCATGCTGGTGGACCGGCTGGCCGGCAAAGCGTGGTTCGACCGTGCCCGTGCGGGAACGGCGAAATTTACCGACAAGGGCTTTGTGGACGCGCTGGCGGTCATCAAGCGTCTCGTAGACACGCAGACGTTCCCCGCCGGGGTAAATCAGCTTGAGGGAACGGAAGGCTGGGGCGATTTTGTCCAGGGCAAATCGGTGTACCTTCTTGACGCCGGGTGGCGGGTTTCCGCGCTTAAGGGCGCCGCGAAGCCGGAAGATTATGCGGCTTACGAGGTCATCGCGTTCCCGGCTATCGCGGGGGAAGTGACCCAGGGGTCCAGTGCCGCCACGTTGGGAGAGGCGCTTGCCATGAATGCCAAACTGACGGGAGCCAAGGCCGACGCCGCGTGGAAATTCTTGAGTTTTATCTACGGGCAGGAAGGCAGTGAGATTCTCATGAAGTATGGCACGGTGCCGACGTACAAACTTGACTATGCCCAATTCAATGTTGACAGCCTCAACAAGCAGTACATCCAGCTTATCAACAACCAGTCTATGGGCTATGTCATTGACGCGGTGATGGACGGCGAGGGGGTGAACAACCTGCTCAACCCCGGCATACAGGCGGTGATGATAGGCGACAAAACCCCCGCCCAGCTTGCTGCCGAATATGAAGCATGGGTCGCGGCAAACGATTCGAACCGGAAGAAGAAGTAGCGGCGAAAAAGCGGGAGGTAACGATGCGATACGCGCTTTCGCGTAAGATAAGCCACTATTGTTTTGTACTTCCCGCTTTTCTCATCTTTGTCAGCGTGATGATCTTCCCCGTGTTTTTCAGCGTTGCCCTGAGTTTTACCCAGTGGAAAGGCTATGGGGACATGATCTTTATTGGTCTCGATAATTACAAGAGGATGTTCACCGACCCGGTATTTTTTATCGGGTTGCGGAACAACATCGTCATCGTCTTTGTTTCCGTGTTTGGGCAGATACCGCTGGGAATGCTTCTGGCCTATATGCTCCACCGGAAAATGGTACGGAAGGCGGATGTTTTCGAGGTGTTGATATTCCTTCCCATAACGATTTCCACCGTTATCATCGCGCAACTCTGGAACAGAATATTCTCCCCCGTCGGGGTATTTACGGCCCTGATGCGCGCGCTCACGGGAAATCAGGATTATGTGATGACCATCGTGGAAAACAAAACCCTTGCCATTGTTCCCATTATGTTTGTACTCCTGTGGCAGCACACCAGTCTCTACATGGTCATATTTCTGGCAAATCTTCAGCGTATTCCCAACGCGCTTATCGAGGCGGCCCAGCTTGAAGGGGCGAGCGAGGGGACTATATTCCTTAAAATTATCGCGCCCATGCTGGGTTATGTTATCTTTATTAACGCGATTCTGGCCGTTTCCGGGAGTTTTAAGAGTTTTGACCTGATCTATTCCATGACCGCCGGGGGACCGGCCCATTACACCGAGGTCATCGCGGTGTATATGTACAACACGACATTTGTACATCAGAATTATGGATACGGAAGCGCGTTGTCTATCATTATTATTGTTTTTATTGTGCTGTCGCTGTTGTTGACCCGCGCGGTATCGAGGGTGTTTAAGGTGGAGTGATATGGTATGACCGAAGAAATGCCCAAGTTGAGAAGAGCCCCTGTTTCCTGGCGGATCGCCGCGTATATCCTGATGGCGGTATTCGCCGTTCTTACCCTGTTTCCCCTCCTCTGGTTGCTTTACTCGTCTTTCAAGCCTCATGCGGAGATCGTCATGAGCCCCTTGGGTCTGCCCCAGCATCCTTCGCTGGACAACTATTTCCGCGCATGGGAGATGGGAAGCCTGGGTACCGCCCTGATGAACAGTTTTGTCTACACGAGCATCGCCACAATCGCGACTTTGTTCTTGGCGCTTGCGGCGGCGTTCGGCATTACCAAATTCCCGTTTAAAAGCGGCGCGTTTTTTACCGCGGTCTTCGCGACTGGACTCATGGTTACCGTTCATGCGGTCATTGTTCCGCTGTTCCTCGTGGAGGTGAAAGTGGGAATCATCAACCGCCGCATCGGGGTTATTTTGCCCTACATCGCCTTTGATATTCCCATGTCGGTCATGATTGCCATATCCTATATCCGGGGCATTCCCGGCGCGATCATCGAATCCGCCGAAATTGACGGGGCCAAATACCGTTCGGTGTTCTGGAAACTGATTGTGCCGCTGTCAACCCCGGTCATTGCCACGATGGTGATCCTGTCCTTCCTGCGGCACTGGAACGAATTCTTGTTTGTCTTTGTGTTTACCACCAAAACCGCAATGAAGAGTCTGCCGGTGGCGATAACCCTGTTTGCCGGACGGAACAACACCGAATACGGGTTGCAGTACGCGTCCCTCATGATCGGTATTTTTCCCATGATCGTATTCTATTTCTTTTTTCATAACCAGCTTATCAAGGGCTTTGGCGAAGGGTCCCTTAAAGAATAATGGTAACTATTCAGTTGGGGGGACGGCAACAGATCGCCGTGTCTTCCCCCGCGCTATCCCCCTCAGCGGGCGGTCCCCCGAATCCCGGCGGCAAAAGCGGCTGAATAGTTACGGAAGGAGTTGCTATGCGTATTCTTGTTGGCGGAATAAACCACGAGTCGAACACGTTTAATCCGATTATTACCGGCGCGGAGGACTTTGTCGTCTTTTATGGGGAAGACATCCTCGATACAAGCAAAAACACGGCACACGATTCTGCCGCAGCCGGCATAATCCGCGCCCTAAAAAAGGCCGGATGTGCAATCGTGCCGGCCGTACTGGCCCGTGCCGTCCCGAACGGAGTCGTTTCCGCCTCGTTTTACCACGGCTATAAAACAGATTTTCTGCGCCGGGCGCAAGCGGCCCTCGAATCAGGCCCTCTCGACGGGGTGTGCCTTGCCCTCCACGGCTCGATGAAAGTCGAGGGTTTGGGCTGTGCCGAGGGCGACCTTACCGGCGCGTTGCGGGAACTCCTTCCCGGCATTCCATTTACGGTGGCGCTGGATATGCACGCCACCATCACGCCCGCCCTGCTCAACACGGTCAACGGCTTTGTGGGGTACAAGACTGCGCCCCACGTTGACTGCGCCGAAACCGGCGAGCACGCCGCGGCAATGCTACTCGACACGCTTGCAACCGGAAAAAAACTCTCCACCGCGTATCGGCGCGTCCCGATGCTTATCGCCGGGGAAAAGTCCGAGTCCGAGGCGGAACCCATGCGTTCCCTCATTATGCGGTGCCGGGAAGCGGAGACAAGGCCCAGCATTGCGGCGGCCTCGTTCCTCTTGGGCTTCCCGTGGGCCGACGACGAACACAACGCGGTTTCCGTTCTGGTAAGCGCGTTCGATGACGCAAAGGACGTGGCGGAAGCAATCGCCGGGGAGTTGGCGGACGTTTTCTGGGCGCGGCGCGGGGACTTTGTTTTCCGCACCGAACACTACGATTCTGCGGATGCCGTCAGTGCCGCCTACCACGCCGTGCTGGAAGAAAACAAACGCCCGGTATTTATTTCCGACTCAGGCGACAACCCCACCGCCGGGGCCGCCGGGGATGCGACCGATGTGCTTGAAAAAATCCTTGCCACCATTGATACGGTGGAAAAACTGCCCACGCCCCTCCTGTACTCAGGCTTTTACGACGCGCCCGCCGTAGCTGCCTGTATCAAGGCGGGAACGGGGGCGCGGGCCGACATCACGCTGGGGGGAAACTGGGACACCGTGAACGGAAAAAAAATACCGCTTGGCGTGGACGTGTTACGCATCGTCAAGGGTTACGGCCCCTACCAATCGGACGTGGTGTTCGCCGCCTGGAGAAACATCCGCTTTGTCATCACCTCGAAGCACATCGGCTTTGGCGACGAAAATCTGCTTCCGGCACTGGGCGTCAATGCCGCCGATTACTGCCTTGTCGTGGTAAAACTTGGCTACTTGGAACCTTGTTTTCGCCGCATTGCCGCACGGGCCGTCATGGCCACCTCGAAAGGCTGTTCCAACGAAGTGCTGGAAACGCTCCCCTACCGGAAAGTCCAACGGCCTCTCTATCCGCTGGATGACGCCGATTAAGCGCATCACGGTGTACGGGCCGCCGCAAAAAGGGGGCCGAGGGCGTTGCGGTCGCGCGCTTCGCGCGAATTGAAAATGGTAAATGGATAATGGAAAATGATAAGAATGTCATTGCGAGCGAGTTGCAAATTGCCGAGCGAAGCAAGCCAGTGTGGAGGGTCATAAGGGCGTCGCCCTGCTTCGGGATCTGCCGGATTGCTTCGCTGCGCTCGCAATGACGGGCGGGTTATTGGGGAGCGGAGATGGCTGTTCGTGCGGTCGCGGGGCGTTGTCCTGCTTCGGGATCTGCCGGATTGCTTCGCTGCGCTCGCAATGACGGGCGGGTTATTGGGGAGCGGGGCTGTTCGTGCGGTATTCGCGGTTAAACGCTTTTCGTTCGTGCGGTTGCGGGCCAAAGGCCCGCTGGGTTAATAAGGCGACGGCCGTGGAACTGGGTGATGCCGGTCTCTCTGGCGATACGCCGGTAGTTGTCGTCGGTAACGCCGCCGCCGCAGAGGATCGTGATCGCCCTCTGCGCTGTACCCCGCGCCACGCCCCGCGCGTGATCATTCAACCGCTTCAAGCGGGCGAGGTTGTCTTCCGCCCGGCCCGGCCCGCCTTTGGTTAAGATCCGGGCGAAACCCAGCGCGGCGAGGGTGTCGATGGCCGCGATCTGCCCTGCCTCGGACAACTCATCGAAGGCCATGTGAAAGACAAGTTCCCGTTTGCCGTACCGCGCCTCTTGCGCGTGAATCTCTGCAAGAAGCGCGTGGATTGTCGCAAGGTCAAGGCGGCCGCCTGACACATAGCCGAACACGAGGCCGTTTGCGCCTGAACGGAACATGGCGCGTATGTCTTCTTTGAGCCCGTCCCCGTCTTCGGGTGCGGCGGTAAACCCTTCGTTGCGGCGGATCATCGCGGCCACGTTGAGTTTTTGGGCGCGGGCATACGCTACCATCTCGGCAGAAGGGGTAAGTCCGCCCAAGTCAAGGCGGGAACAGAGTTCAATGCGATCGGCATTGCCCCGTACCGCGCCGTCAATCTCGTCGCGTGTTTCCACACACGCTTCTCGGATGAAAGCGTCCGTTTCTCGAATGAGAACGTCCGTTTCTCGAATAATTTGCGCGCACATATACCATTTCTCCTTAAGGGGGGACCGGGGGCGTTACGGGGGCACCCTACAGCCCTCAACATCCTGTTTCGGGCTTCCGGGCCGGGGCGCGTTCTGTTTTACGTCCATCCATGGACGCTGGGGACGCGCCCACAAAACCATACTGGTTTTGTCCCCGTAGAGGGGGTAGCGGAAGAATTGCGTAGGACGCAGACCCGGAGCAATTCTGGAGCGAGGGGGAGGCTTCCCACTGTCAACAACTTAAGCCAATGGAATATAAGAGTGGTCAACGGATCACACAGATTTTTAGTTTTTTTGTCCGCGAATGTACGCGAATGTATGCGAATACGCGCTGATGGGTATG
>JAISZQ010000349.1 GCA_031269165.1 Spirochaetaceae bacterium | reverse complement strand
TTCGCGGAGGCCGTCACAAACATTGGCGGGGTCCCCCCCCGAATTGTTTGGCGCGGGCCGTAGCGACGGGGGAGACTTCCCCCTTTTTGCTGGATCTTGAACGGGCCTATATCAACGGGGCGACGATGCGAAGGGCGTCTTGGACGATGCGGGTGGGTAGCGTGGTTTTGCACGAGGCGAGGCTGATTTCTTCGCACTGGGCTTGGGTGGCAAGGAAGTCGTCCCGGATGTGCCGGATCGCGGTGGTGCGGTAGAGCCAGACGCCGCATTCAAAGTGGAGGTAGAGGCTGCGGAAGTCGAGGTTCATCGTGCCGACGGTGGCCACGGTGTCATCGGCGACAAATGTTTTTGAGTGGTTGAAGCCGCGGGTATACTCGAAGATGCGGACTCCGGCTTCGATGAGGTTCCGGTAATAGGAGCGGGTGAGCAGGTGTACGGCTCTTTTGTCGGGGCGGTGCGGCGTGATGATCCGCACGTCAACGCCGGTTTTCGCGGAGAGGGTGAGGGCGAGGCGGAGGCTGTCCTCCAAGATGAGATACGGGGTGTTGATGTACAGGTACTTTTGCGCCGTATTGATGATCTGGAGATACACCTGCGAACCGACGTTGTTACCGTCAATCGGGTTTTCCGAGTAGGGGAGGGCGAAGCCGTCGGAGGGGACGGGACAGGGTTCTGTTGTCCACGGATAAAACGCCGCATAGTGGTCCTGGTGTGTTTTTTTCAGTTCCGACTCGACGTTCCACATGTGGAGGAAGATAAGGGTTAGGCCCCACGCGCCGTCTCCCTTCAGCATGATTCCGGCGTCTTTCCAGTGGCCGTATTTCTCGTAGGCGTTGATATACTCGTCGCCGATATTCACGCCGCCTGAGAATGCGGTTTTGCCGTCAATCGAGATGATTTTTCGGTGGTCGCGGTTGTTCTGGATCGAGGAGAGTACCGCGCTTAAGCGGTTGAATACAAAGCATTGGATACCCCTTTGCTGTAACTGCATGGGGAAATCGTTCGGCAGGGACATGAAGCAGCCGATGTCGTCGTACATGAGGCGGACATCGACTCCCTTTTTCACCTTTTTTTCAAGGAGAATCAACAACTGGTCAAGGAGGTAGCCGGGGTTGACGATGAAAAATTCAAGGAAGATATATTTTTCGGCTTTTGCCATCTCCTCGAAGGCGCGTTCCCAAAACGCTTCGCCTGACGGAAGGTATTCGCAACTGGTGTGTTGGTAGAGGGGGAATTGGGCGTAGGTCTGAAGGAAACGGGCTTGGAGATAGCCGGGTTGATCGCGGAGTTCGGGGAGCGTGTCGCCGGGGAGGAAGGCGGCTTCCACCCGCCGAGGAAGCGCCTCTTTGATAATCGCGCGGTACTTTCTTTGGTTCGTCTGAAAATACAGCACGAGGTACAAGAGTCCTCCGGCGATAGGCGAAATGAGCATCAAGAATATCCACGTTATCTTGTAGGCGGCCGGTTTTTCGTGGCGGTTGATGATGCGGACACCGAAAACGAGGCCGGCGACGTACAGCGTCCAGTACACATACCGGAGGAGCGTATGAAACCCGATGGCGACGGCGAGGATGAAAAAAAGCTGGATCGCCACGGCGGTAATGACCAGTGCCCGCCGCCTGAAGATGATTTTTTTCCAGTTTTTGTCATACTGGATCGGCATCTACCGGCTCTCCTTGTATCGGCTCACGATTTACAGCCACACGATGCGGGAGTCTGTCAAAACCTCGTTGCCGTTCTCCGTCACCAGCACATCGTTTTCAAGGCGGCAGCCGCCTTCGCCGTTTTCGTAGAGGCCCGGCTCGACCGTGACGATCATCCCCGGTTTGAGCGTCCATGTATTATCGTTCTTCGCAACAAGGAACGGGGCTTCGTGGGCTTCAAGCCCGATGCCGTGTCCGAGGCCGTGCGGCATGGAAAACCCGTGAGACGTAAAAAAGATGTTGACCACCTTGCCCACGTCGCCGCACCGAATGCCGGGCTTGACCGTCCCGACGCCGAGAGCCGCCGCCTCGATCACGAGGGAAAGCATCTCTTTCTGCCGTGCGGAAAACGGCCCTCGTGCGAAGGTCATCGTTACATCGCTCGTATAACCCTGGTAGACGAGGCCGAAATCAAGAATGGAAAGGCCGGTTGTCGCAAACGGCCCGTTCGTGTAGGAGGGGAAACAATGGATGCCGAACGACCGCTGGGGCCCCGCGCACAACGTCCCGAACCCTGTCCCCTCACAACCGTGCGACCGTGCCTCCCGCTCGATGAAGAGCGCGACATCGGTCTCCGTTTGCAACGTTCCGGCTTTCACGCCCATTTCGATAAGGCTCATAAGCGTGTTCGTTATCGCCGAAACCTGCCGATAGATCGCAATCTCCCCCTCGTCTTTCTGTGCGCGCCCGGCTTTTATCATGTTGGAAAGGCCGTCCTCCCGACAGAGAAGGGTGTACCCGGCCAGCGTGTCCCGCAAACGGCAAAATGCGGGATAGGTTGTCGCGGATGGCAACTCGATCGCCGCGCCTTTTTCCACGCCGAAATGCTGGATCGCGCCTGCTATCGCGGCGGCCGCATCCCTGTCAAACGTGGTAAACGGCACAATGTTCTCCACAAGGGAATCGGGCGCGATTTTTTCCGCGAGAATAACGTCCCACGGGACGAGGAGCGATCCGCCTTCCGCGCTGAGAAAGAGCAGCGCGTCCATCGGGTGGCCGGAAAGCCAACGCAGGGCCGGATCCCGTTTTGCCTCAAAATCTTCGATAACGGCAAGCGCGATGCCTTCCTGTTTCATCCAGACACGGACTGCCTCGCGCCGTCTTTGATAGGTATTCATGTGCCTAGTATAAAGGCAAACGGCAAAAAATAAAAGGGGACGTAAGGCTGTCGTACCTATTGAGCCGGGGGAATGCATTTTTGACCACGGATTGTGCCGGATGGCGGCGGATTTTCACGGATTTCGGGGCGCGTAATGCGCGCTTCGCGCGAATTGAAAATGATACATGGATAATGGAAAATGACAGGAAGGGAACGCGCCGCGCAATGACAACGCTCTCCGTCATTGCGAGCGAGCGGCACATTGCCGAGCGAAGCAACCCAGTGTGAGGGCCTTCTCCGTCTGGATTGCTTCGCCGCTTCGCGTCTCGCAATGACAACGTTCCCCGTCATTGCGGGCGGGCGGCACATTGCCGAGCGAAGCAATCCAGTGTGAGGGCCTTTCTCGTCTGGATTGCTTTACCAACGGCAACTGTGTTGCCGCGGGTTCGCAATGACAACTTCACCTCTTGTCCGCGTAATCCGCGCACCGCGCGCAATCCGTTGAGCGGCGGTTTTCCTGTTTTTACGGTTCCATGCCGGTATGAAGCGGTTCCGTACAGGCACAAAATAGCCGGGGACAGGCCCTCCGGCGGCGTACCCCGGAAGGGTCTGACCCCTCGCGCACATAACCAGGATCGCCGGGCATTCTCCCCAAACGGCATACCCCGGAGGGGTCTGACCCCACGCGCATATAACAAGGGCCGCCCGGCATTCTCGCCAAGCCGCCCCACCTATTCCCTAATCCTTCTTCCCTTCTTCCCCCCTCTCCACCGCTCGCTGTTACTACGGTACCTCCCAGTTGTCGCCGGTGTTGCCGTCCAGACTAATCGTCGGCCCCGCCGTGGTGTTGCGCTCCTTGGTGGTGTTGTTGCCAACGAAATAGACTGCGGAGTGACCTACAGAGATCGGGGCCAGGCTCGCGGTCGAGGTGTTTTTCATGCCGTCCACCTCATCCTCAGTGCTGCCCTCCTTCTTTGCCCCGTAAATCGTGCCGCCGGTCGGGCTGCCGGTCTTGGTGAACGAGGAATACTGAACCGCCACGCCGCCGCCGTACCGGGCCGTATTGTGGCTGATGGTCCCGCCATTCATGGTGAACTTGGCTGCAACCGTGAAATCCCAGTTGACATTCACGCCGCCGCCGTAGCCGTCGGTAGTATTGTCACTGATGGTCCCGCCGTTCATGGTGAACTCGCCGCCGAGGACACTCACGCCGCCGCCGCCCTGTGACGTCCCCGTATTGTGGTCGATGGTCCCGTCGTTCATGGTGAATTCGCCGCCAGTGGCTACATTCACGCCGCCGCCCCGTGACGTCGCCGTATTGTGGCTGATGGTCCCGTCGTTCATGGTGAACTTGCCGCCAGCCTTTACCTCCACACCGCCGCCATACCTTCCCCTGTTACCCGTGAGCCACGCGCCGCTTTTCATGATCAGCTTGCCGCCGCTCGCCACCTGGATGAGGGGGCTTTGTTTGAGGCGTATGGAGTCCCCTGAAAGGTGATGTTCCGCAGCTCGAGGGTAACGCCGTCCCCCACAGTGATGAGGGGCGTCAAATTGGCCCCCTCTTCCTCCACGATCCACACGATCGTCCGCCCCCCGCCGTCGATGATCACCTTGGCGGGGCTGTTGTTGGTGTCCGCGTTGAATTTGTCGGATTTGTCATTCACAAGAACCAGTCCCTCTGCCGGGAGGTCTTTATCCGCCTCGCCCAGTTGCACCGGTTCCGGGTCCACCTTTTTATTCAACATAAGGGACACCTCCTTCTCGCCCACCGCCGCCTGGATCGCATTGATGACGCTGTCCCCCTTCCCCTCCTCCGTGGAAGCCCCGGAGAAGAAGTCGACGGTCGGTGGTTCCTCCGCGCCCCTCATATTGACGAAATCTTCCAGAAAGTCGCACCCCGTAAATCCCACGGCTATAATGCCGAGCGCGAACACCACAACCGCCGCCGCAATACCACGAAAATCATTCTGCTTCATACCATATCTCCTCTTAAGAAACAAAAATATATAACAACAGGGGAATCGTCCCCCGCTCTTATCTCTTCCATAACGTTTTTAAATAACCGCGAACCTCACGAACAATGCGCGCTTCGCGCGAATTGAAAATGGTAAATGGATAATGGAAAATGACAGGAACGGAACGCGCCGTTTCCAAAACACGACATTCTCCATTTTCCATTCGCCCCAAAGGGGCGCGTAATGCGCGCTTCGCGCGAATTGAGAATGGAAAATGAATAATGTGTCGCGTCCTGGTTTAAAGTTGTCATGAGGAGAAAAAAAGATGCGGGATGTGGTACGATACAGCGAGGCATTTAAGCTGAGGGTGGTTGAGGATGTGGCGGCCGGGAAGTATGCGAGCCTGGACGAGGCGAGGCGGCGGAACGGGATTCGCGGATGCTCGACT
>JAISZQ010000039.1 GCA_031269165.1 Spirochaetaceae bacterium | reverse complement strand
TCTCCTCATTGAGGAGATAAAAATACCTGAAAAAGGCCATGCAGATTCTCATGCCGCGTGAAGGATGAGGACATTTCTATTGCGCTAAAACAGGGGACATTTCTATTGCGCCTTGACATGCAATAGCCCTGGGGCTTGACACGATTTTTGCGTAGTTGTATTAAGGACGGGGGGTCACGCGTAGCCGCGTAGCCGCGAATGGCATAGTCTGGTTTAGTGCCCGTGTTAAAAGCATACTATAAGTATATCACATCAAGAAAAAAATTTCAAGTAGGCAAATTTAACGAAAAAACGGCTATTACCGCAACAAGGGAAGCATTTTTTACCACGGATTGCGCCGGATAGAAGCGGATTTTCACGGATTATACCCCGCTCGATCCGTGTTAATCCGCGCTTATCCGCGTTCATTCGCGGTTCCCCTCGTCATTGCGAGCGAAGCGAAGCAATCCAGGGCGAGGGCCTTCCCCGGCTGGATTGCTTCGCCCGCTCTAACGAGCGGCTCGCAATGACGACTCTCCCCCCGGCATTGCGAGCAGAGCGAAGCAATCCAGCGTGAATGCCTTCTCCGCATAGATTGCTTCGCCCGCTCTATGAGCGGCTCGCAATGACAACTCTCCCCTCGTCATTGCGAGCGAAGCGAAGCAATCCAGCGTGAGGGCCTCCCCTATCTGGATTGCTTCGTCGCTAACGGCAACTATGTTGCCGCCGGCTCGCAATGACAATTCTCCTCCCGTCATTGCTGTTCAAAAGGTGGTGTTCACTCGACCGCCGACACGTTATCATAATAGAGGGATATTCTGGATGGATTATACCGAAAACTGTTTGAATTACAACTCGCCCTCCTCGATCAAGGCTTTTCTGGACGCGCACGGCCTTTCGGCGCAGAAACGGTTTGGACAGCACTTTTTGATCAACGAAGGGGCGCGGGACAAGCTCGTCGAGGCCCTTGATGTTCACGCGGGGGATGCCGTGTGGGAGATCGGTCCGGGGCTGGGCGCGATGACGCGGCTCCTCCTCGACCGGGGGGCGCGGGTTACGGTGTTCGAGATCGACCGGGGCTTTGTCGGCGCGTTGCACATACTGTTTGCGAAGGAAATCGCCGAGAAGAGGCTCACGATTGTCGCGGGAGACGCGCTCAAAACATGGCCCGAATGTTCCGCCCAAGCGGGGAATACGCCGCTCTCGCTGCTGGGCAACTTGCCGTACAACATCGCCGGGACATTGCTCGGTGACTTCATCGAGAAGGGACGGCTTTTCTCCCGCGCCGCCGTCACCGTGCAGAAAGAAGTCGCCCGCCGGATCACCGCCCGGAGCGGGGACAAGGACTATTCCTCGCTTGCCGTGCTGTTTGCCCTTGCCTACGAGACGCGGAACATCTGCCCGATGAAAGGGAGTTTCTTCTATCCGCCGCCCAACGTGGATTCGGCCGCGTTATGCTTTTACCCCAAAAGCCCGCTCAAAGACAGCCATTCAAGGGGGGAAGTCGCGGCAACATTTGTTGCCGACCCCTCGCTACTGCCCGCCGCTTGCGCTTACGGTCATACGCTACCCCCCTCTGCGGGACAAAACCATGCGGTGCATGATTTTGTGGGCGTACCCAAAGCGTCCATGGATGGACGCATTACTGAGTACGCCCCGGACGGAAACCCGAAACAGGATGTTGAGGGTTGTAGGCCCGCCCCCCGCAACGCCCCCCTCCCGAACCACAGCGGCGGGGAACATCCCCATCAAAACAAGGCAGACGTGCCGCCGATCTTTTTCCCTCTGGTACGCGCCCTCTTTGCACGGCGGCGGAAAACCGTCTATAATAACCTCTGTTGTTTTGCCGCTGAAAACGCCGGGTTTGGGTTGCCGGGCGAGAGCCGTGCCGCTTTGTGTGAGACGGTACTTTCCCGGTGCGGAATAGCGAAAAACGCGCGGGCGGAGAACCTTTCGGCGAACGATTTCAGGAGTGTTGCGGAGTGTTTGACGGATTATGAGCATAAAGGACAATGTTGACCGGATAACCGCCTCTCTCGCGGAAATTGCGTTGCGTTGCGGGCGGAAGCCTTGCGAGATAACGCTCTGCGCCGTCTCCAAGTTTCACCCGATTGCGGCAATGGAAGAAGCCTATGCCGCCGGGGTGCGCATTTTCGGGGAAAACCGGGTGCAGGAGTTTTACCCCAAGGTGCGGGACTGGGACAAATTGCGTGCCGCCGGCAGCCCGGACGTGGAGATTCACATGATCGGCCCTCTCCAGCGGAACAAGGTCAAGAAAACGCTGGAGTGTTGTTCTCTCGTCCAGTCGGTTGACCGCGACGAACTCATTGATGAACTGGACAAGACGGCGGCGGCGATGGGGAAAACGCAAGGCATCCTTTTTGAGATAAACTCAGGCGAGGATGCCAAGAGCGGCTATGCGGACAAGGCGGCGTTCTTCCGGGGGGTCGAGAAGGCGCTTTCTTCTCGCCATCTTCGTGTCGAGGGGCTTATGACGATGGCCCCCCTTACCGATAATGAAAAGGCCGTCCGCGCGGCCTTTCGCGGTTTGTATACGTTACGAGAGGAAGCCGGGACGCGCTATCCAGAGGTACAATGGAAGATTCTTTCGATGGGTATGTCGGGCGATTATCCTATCGCCATTGAAGAAGGGGCGACGATGGTGCGTATCGGCACCGCTATCTTCGGGGAGCGGCAACCGTGAAAAAAATGGTTCTGGCAGCGTTTATGCTGGGGACTCTCGTGTTTTCTCTGTTACCCGCGCCGCGCCTTTGTGCGCAGACAACTCAAGCCGCGACCCCGAACAAAGACGCTATCGAATGGCCACAGTTTGCGAAAGATCTCCGCCGTTTCGACGTGGTGGCGTTCGGCCTTTTCCCCTTCGCCTATCTGGTTACGAGCATCGGCTACGACCTCATGCGTTCCGCGCAACACGGCTGGGACTCGGCCTACTATCCGTGGCCGGTCAAGGGCGGTGCTTCGTGGAAGTCCGAGGATTATGGCAACGTGATTCTCGGCAGCGCCGTCTTGTCGCTCTCTGTCGCGGCGATTGATCTCGTCATCATCTTGGTGAAACGCCATGCGGCGGCAAAGAAGGAAGAGGCGCGTTCCCGGCCGGAAACGGACATCCGGCACTCTCCGCTCTACGAGGATAGGCACGAGGAATAGATGGGCCGTTACGAAGGAATCGTGACGGCGGACGCGGTAACGAGCACGGGCGTATGGCGCGGGCCGATGCGGCTCGATGTCTATGTTGCGTCCGTTCTGGGGCTTTTAACCCGTTCTCAGATCAAATCACGGAGCCTCGCGGCGGTTGTCAACGGCAAGGCGGTCAAGCGGTCGCGCCCCGTCAAGCCCGGCGACCGGATCGCGCTGTCGTGGGACGAGCGGCCGCCGTCCGAACTGCCGCCTGAAAACATCCCGCTTTCCATCATCTACGAAGACGAAACCTGTGTTGTCCTTGACAAGGCCCAAGGGATGGTCGTCCACCCCGGCGCGGGAAACTACCGGGGCACCCTCGTCAACGCGCTCCTCTGGCGGCGGACGACGGCGGACGGGCAACAAAAAGCGGATGGCGTGTACGGGGAACACTCCGGCGCGGAACGAGGGGAACGCCCCTTCGCGGGATGTTCCTCAGACCGTCCGTTCATCGTCCACCGCCTCGACAAGGACACGAGCGGCGTCCTCATCGCCGCCTACACGGAAGACGCGCTGCGTTTTTTGAGCGGGCAGTTCAAGGAACGCGCCGTCAAGAAGACCTATGCGACGATTGTCGCAGGCGCCCCTCCCCAAGAACGGGGCCTCATCGATACCCGTCTCTGCCGCGATACCCGAAACCGCAAAACCTTCATGGTAAGCGGGGCAAGCGGAGGCGGCGAGAAAGGCAAACGCGCCATAACCCGTTACAAATTGGTCAAAAGCGTGGTTTCAGGCGGCGGCGTATACAGCCTTCTCCTCTTGAGGCCGCGAACGGGCCGCACCCACCAGTTGCGGGTACACCTGCGGCATATCGGCTGCCCCATCCTCGGCGACCCGCTCTACCACAAGAAAGACCCCCGTTTCCCGACTGCGACCCTCATGCTCCACGCCTTGTCCCTTGAGATCACGCTGCCCCACGGCGAACGCGGGACATTCAAGGCCCCCTTGCCGGAACGTTTTGCGCTGGTTCCGGGGCTTGGCCCTCGCCCCGCGCCTCGCGCGGGGAATTGAAAATGATAAATGGATAATGGAAAATGAACCACGCGAACAAACGCGTCATTGCGAACGGGCTGCTCGTTAGAGCGGGCGAAGCAATCTAGGGGGGATGCCTTCTCTGTCTGGATTGCTTCGTCGCTTCGCGCCTCGCAATGACGCGCACGCCACGCACCTCGCAATGACGATGCCCGCCGTCATTGCGAGCGGAGCGAAGCAATCCAGTCGGGCTGCCCTTTCTGGGTTGCTTCACCCTGCTCACTTCGCAATGACGATGCCCGCCACGCTCTCGCAATGACGGATGGCGGTACCGGGGCTTACTTGGCCTTTTTCGTTACCAATACCGCGATTACATAGTCGTTGTAATCGTTGTCGGTAGAGTCCTCGACGGCTATGGTGTAGCAACCGCCGTAGGCGGTTCCCGCGCCGTCCAAGATGGCAAGGTAATCCACCAGCGTCTTGAGACTTGAGGTCGTGATGTCAAGCTCAACGCGCAGGTTGCTGCCGCCGCCATAGATGGCGGAAAAGGCCCCTAAAAACTGCGGCTGGCCCGACGTCGTTTTCTTCAGCGTTCCGTAGACCGTGGAATCGTCGAGCAGCGTTATGGTTCCCGTGTTGCTGCAAGCCGTGATAACCGACACGGTCATCCGCTCGCCATTCGCGACGGCCGTCAGTTTAATTGTTGCTTTGCTCATAATAATCCCCTTTGCCCTCCCTTGTGAGGGCAATCAAGCCGGGCCTTTTCCAAGGCCCGGCTCATTTGTTTCGTCGAGCGGGACGGGGATGCGCGTATTCGCTGATTCCCCCGTCCCGCCTATGGCACGAGTGCGCCGGGCTACACATTCCGAATTAGGAGTTGGTCGTCTTGACCTTCCCGCCCTTTACAGTCGCCAAAGCATTAGCCGTCGCGGTCGCTCCGGTAATCAGGACGCCCTTTGCCGCCTCGTCCCCGGCGGTAATCGTGCCTAGCTCGGTGCCGCTGCCTGCGTCCTGCGCCTGGCCCGTGATCGTGCCTGATGGCGGAGCCGTAGTCCCGTCAGCCGCCGTCACCGCCGCCGCGGAAGCATCTGCCCACGACGCCAGGCCAATCTTGGTAGTAGCCGAGCCGATGGTAACAGTCTGTGTTTTAGAACTGTCAA
>JAISZQ010000037.1 GCA_031269165.1 Spirochaetaceae bacterium | reverse complement strand
TTGACAGTTCTAAAACACAGACTGTTACCATCGGCTCGGCTACTACCAAGATTGGCCTGGCGTCGTGGGCAGATGCTTCCGCGGCGGCGGTGACGGCGGCTGACGGGACTACGGCTCCGTCATCAGGCACGATCACGGGCCAGGCGCAGGACGCAGGCAGCGGCACCGAGCTAGGCACGATTACCGCCGGGAACGAGGCGGCAAAGGGCGTCCTGATTACCGGAGCGGTCGCGACGGCTAATCCTTTGGCGACTGTAAAGGGCGGGAAGGTCAAGACGACCAACTCCTAATTCGGAATGTGTAGCCCGGCGCACTCGTGCCGGGCATAGGCGGGACGGGGAAATCAGCGAATACGCGCATCCCCGTTCCCGCCAGCCGTCATTGCGAGAGCGTGGCGGGCCCGTCATTGCGAAGTGAGCAGGGTGAAGCAATCCAGAAAGGGCGTAACGCCCTGGATTGCTTCGCTCCGCTCGCAATGACGGCGGACAACGAAGATGGCCGTCATTGCGAACCCGAAGGGTGAAGCAATCCAGAAGGGGCATAACGCCCTGGATTGCCGCGCTCCGCTCGCAATGACGGGCAGCCCGCTCGCAATGACGGGCGGGCATCGTCATTGCGAGGAGCGGAGCGACGAAGCAATCCAGAAGGGCGTAACGCCCTGGATTGCTTCGCTCCGCTCGCAATGACGGGCGGGCTCGTCATTGCGAACCCAAAGGGTGAAGCAATCCAGAAGGGCGTAACGCCCTGGATTGCTTCGCTCCGCTCGCAATGACGGGCGGGCATCGTCATTGCGAACCCGCGGCAACACCGTTGCCGTTGGTGAAGCAATCCAGTGCGCCGCGCGAATTGAAAATGGATAATGTCGTGTTTTGGAGACTGCGCGTTCTGCCACCATCATTTTCCATTATCCATTTATCATTTTCCATTCGCGCGAAGCGCGCGCTTCCCTTTTTGTTGAGTTTTTGAACAGGCTCTCAGCGACCTATTCGTGTCCCTTCTCCAAACGCGCGGTTTCGGCTAGTATGGTCTCATGGCTTATCCATTTATGAAGACCTATAATCGGTTGCCGGTAACGTTTGCGCGGGGCGAAGGGGCGTGGCTTTTTGATACGGCGGGCAAGCGGTATCTCGACTGGACATCGGGGATCGCGGTGAATTGTCTGGGGCACGCTTACGGGCCGCTGGTCGAGGCGGCGAGGCAACAGGCGGGGCGGGCGCTCCATGTGTGTAACTACTACGATGCCGAGGTGACGACGGTTTTTGCCGAAAAGTTGGTGGCGGCGGCGGGAATGAAGGCGGTGTTTCTGGCCAATTCCGGGGCGGAGGCAAACGAGGGGGCGTGCAAGATCGCGCGGAAGTATTCGTTGCAAAAATACGGCGAGGGGCGGCATACAATCGTTACGCTGAAGGGAAGTTTCCACGGGCGGACGATCACGACACTTGCGGCGACAGGGCAGGATGCGTTTCACAAAGATTTCGGGCCGTTTACCGAGGGGTTTGTCTATGTCGAGGACGGTGGCGGCAGGGCCGAAATCGAGGCTCTGGACAAGGCCCTCGATCGGCGGACGGTCGCGGGGCTGTTTATCGAGGCGGTGCGGGGGGAAGGCGGCGTTATTCCGCAGTCCGAGGCGTTTATCAAGGCGGCGGCGGCGTTCTGCGCGGAACGAGACATCCTCCTCATGTTTGACGAGATCCAGTGCGGGCTGGGACGGACGGGGACGTTTCTGGCCTGTAGGGGTTATGGTGTCGAGCCGGATGTCGTGACGATGGCGAAGGGGTTGGGCGGCGGCGTTCCGGTGGGCGCGGTGCTGGCCGGGGAGAAGACGGCGGACGTGCTGGGGCCCGGCGACCACGGCTCGACCTTCGGCGGCAATCTTCTTGCGGCGGCCTGCGGCATTGTCGTGCTTGACACGGTGAACCGGCCCGCATTTCTCGCCGAGATCGTGCGGAAGGGCGACAAAATCCTCGACACGATCCGCTCGTGGAAGTTGCCCGCCGTCACTGCGGTGCGGGGGAAGGGGCTCATGATCGGGGTTGATATAACCGGGGACGCGCACGATGTCATGGTGGGGGCGTTGCAACAGGGGCTTCTCATTCTCACGGCGGGCAAACAGACGCTTCGCTTTCTTCCGCCGTACATCATCAGCGACAAAGAGATTGACGAGGGCTTAACTTTGCTCAAGGGCATTCTCGAAAAGCGGTAATCAGGGAAGGCCGCAGGTCAATACTTGTGCCGTTCGTGGTTTTTAAGAATTTCAGGCGTTTTAGTCTAATCAGCCTGCTCCTATCTCCGTCACCGCCCATGTCCGCAGGAGGCGCGAGGCCCAGAGAACGACTAAAAGCTGGAAACTGTTCTGCTGAACGAGCGTTTTGTCCATCACCGCGCCGGTCAGCATGAGCTTGAGCGAGTCGGCGGCGATTTCGGAGGGGAGCGACAATATCCAGCGGGCAAGCGGGCTGCCGTCATTCTTGTCGACAAAGGCCGAAACCGCTCCCTGGAGGAGTCCGGCCTGAATGTCCCTCGGATCGCGGTTTTTCTTCTTGCGCGTACCGCCGTGCAGGGTGCGGTAGTGTTCGTAGGCGGACTCCGCCGTGTCTTTTGCCAGTGCCGCGCATGACGACGGGTCTTCCTGATAATTCACGAGCAACTTGTAGTACTGGTCGCCGATCTTGAGGATTGACGCGAGAGACAGGGCCGCTTCGTCCTTGACGTGGGAGGCGGTTTCCCGTTCGAGCATACTGTCAATCAGGATAGGAACGGCGGACTCTTCCCCGGCAATGGACAAGGCCCCAAAACCCATGATTTTGAGGCGCGGGTTGTAGGTCTCGCGGATGATCCGCTCAATCTGGGGACAACTCGCCTTGTCGCCAAGCCGGACAAGGGCGATCATCGCCTCCCCGGTGAGCATATAGTCGTCGGAGAGGAGGGCCTCCCGCAACTTGTCCCGGCTCGCGGTAACATGGTGCTTGCCGAGTACGCGGGCGGACAGGTAGGCGGTCGTGTGGGTGTTGCGCTGGAGGTCGTCGAGCAGTATCTTGATCGACTGATCGTCAAGACCGGGGGCGGTGATGAGCGCGTTCAACGCCTCGATCCGCACGGCAAAACTCGGCGAACGGAGCCGGTCGAGTATCGCCTTTACCGCAAACGAGGACGCGGTGCCGGAAAGTTCCTCCAGCACTTCTCCCTCTTCCCCGGCATCCCGGCTCTTTTCCAGTTTGTCGACCAGCATGATTGCGCGGAGGTCGCGGGGTGAGAAGAGGAGGCTGATGGCCGAGGTGAAGGGAATCGCCCCCAACGAGAGGAGCCGGCGCTGTAACACCAGCACGAGGAGGAGCACGGCGATCATCAGCACAAAGAGGATGCGGAAGGACGCGAAGGGGGAGAGGCCCAAGGCGCGGAGAATGTCCAGGAGCAACCCGGCGGCAAACGTCCCGCCCGCTCCCGCAACGGCGTAGACGAAAAAGTAGACGATGCCCATGTCGAGCATCGATTTCCGGGGGACAAGGCCGAGGAAGTAGGTCTGTCCTACGCCTTCCGCGCCGAGAAACGCGAAGTTGGCGATAAAGAAGAAGCCGGAAAGATAGAGGATAACGGGCACCGGAATCATCGTCCCGTTCACCGCACCGGCCTCCAGCGCGGGAAAGAACAGGGCGGGGAGGATGCTGATCACGCCTGAGACCACGCACAGGACATAGATCGGCTTCGCGCCCACCCGGTCGATGAGGAACTTCACGAGCAACCCGATCACTAAAGACCCCAGACAGCCGAAGACCGTGTAGAGCGTGACCATGCCGTCGCCCTGCTGGTAAACTTCGCGCGCATAGACGAGGATAAACGTCCGCACGATGCCCGACACCATGGCGATGAGGAACATGATGAGAATGAAGAACCGGAGCGAGACCTCGGCAAGCGATTTTTTCACGACGGCGAAGAAGTCCGAATCCACCGCTTTTTCGGAGGCATCCGGTTCGGGAAGCCGGGCGAGGAACACGGCACTGACAAGGCCGATGAGAATCCCCGCGCCCATGATGATGCTGTAAACGAAAAGCGGCGAGTCGCTACCCAAGAAGAGGGCCAGCGCGAATGTGGCGATCATTCCCACGCCGTTGTTGATCACCTGGATGAGCGTCATGTAACTGCCCCGGTCGGCGCCTTGCGCGAGAAAAGACAGCACCGGGTTATTTCCCACCATGCCGATCCCCCGCGACAGGTGAAAGAGCGTTACCCCAACCAGCATCAGCGTGATGGCAACGTCGTTCCGTCCCATCGCCGAAAAATGCGGCGCAAAGAGCAACGGCGTCATCGCCACCGACCGGAAAAGCCACGTTACGGTATAGATCCTGATGATGGGAACACGCCGCGCCAGAATGCGCCCCAGAAAAAGGCAGACCTGCGCCAGATAGTTAATCGCCGTGAGCAACCCGATGAGCGTCGAGGACGCTTCGAGCCGCAGAGCGAACAACGTTATGATGTTGCCCGCAAGAAACGTCCAACAAATCGTGTTGAGCGCGTTAAAGATGTTGTAGAGCGTACGCGCCTTTTGCAGACGGTACGGCGAAATCGTGAAAGACATACGATACGCCTCTCATAATACAACAATGCGCGCGTTGTGTCTCTACCCCGTCGTGGCGAGGCGATGTCATTTGAGCCCCGTTCCAAAACACGGCCTTCTCCATTATCCATTCGCGTAGCGCACGCCCCCTCTTGACAAACTTTTGCGCGTATAGTATAAGAGTAAGAAGTGCGGTCACAAGGCCGTGTAAAATGTATAAGGGGGATCGCGTATGGCAAGAATATTTGTTCTCGGCGTTTTGAGTGGCTCAAAGTCCCTCAGTACGGAGACCCCCCCCCCCTCAAGTTCCCTTTAGCGGATTCCTTTTTTCCGGCCCCTTTTCCTTCGCGTTTTCTCAAGCGGTCTTATCGCCCGTACCGTCGTATACCGGGTATTTATCCGGCCGAGCGGTGGTTTACCGTCGCGAGTGAGACTGTCGGCAGGGTTGTCTTTGGCGAATGGAAACGGCTCTGGCGCGTTTTTTCCAATATATACGGATTGGGGAAAACAGGAGGTGGTAGATGACATAAACATGATTCGGCTTTTGTATGGACGGGTCCGGTATGCGGGATGCAGGGCGTATACAACAAATTTTGCAATGAACATTTTAAGGAGAACAATATGTTTAAGAAAACAGTTTTTAGGTTGGCGGTCTTCGGGCTGTTCTTTGCGGCGGGGACGGCGGGCGTCTTCGCGCAGTCGACGGTTTCTTTGGATGAGGCGTTACAGGAAAGCGCGAACAGCATCGAGAAGAGCCTCAAGAAGGGGACGATCGTCGCGGTCGTGAATTTCACCTCGGGCTCGGCGCGATTGTCGGATTATGTCATTCAGGAACTAA
>JAISZQ010000020.1 GCA_031269165.1 Spirochaetaceae bacterium | reverse complement strand
ATTTTGTCCGCGGATTGACGCGGATTTTCACGGATTATACCCCGCTCGATCCGTGTTAATCCGCGAAAATCCGCGGACCTTTCTTTTCTTTTTGCTTAAGTTGTTGACAGTGGAAGGCGTTCCCCCTTTTGATGAGATTCTAAACAGACTCGAAGGCTTTCGTGAAGGGCTTTAGACTTAAGAAACTGCCATAGCCAAAGGCGACAGCCAGTCAAAACTCGCTCGTGTTTTGGAACAGACTCATTTGAGGCTGTTCCAAAACCCCACGAGGTTTTTTCCTCGCTGTGATCCGGGGGCGTTACGGGGGTGGTACCCTACAGTCCTCAACATCCTGTTTTGGACTTCCGGGCCGGGGCGTACTCATTGCCGCAACAGATGAGGACGGCTTTCCACTGTCAACAACTTAAGAATTTTGTCCGCGGATTGACGCGGATTTTCACGGATTATACCCCACTCGATCCGTGTTAATCCGCGAAAATCCGCGGACCTTTCTTTTCTTTTTGCTTAAGTTGTTGACAGGGGAAGACTTTCCCCCTTTCGCTGGGTTTTGGAACAACCTCATCTGGTATACGGCCCCATCTCCTCAGACGGGATCTCGATTTCGGCTATCGCGCCCAGTGCCCGCAACGTCTCTTCCAGTGACGACTTTTCGTCAACCGCCTGGATCAAAAAGGCCTCGATCGCCTCGTGCTTGGTAATTGCCTCGTCGACGGCGGGGTTCGTGCCGATTTTGTACGCGCCTAAGTTGATCATGTCCTCGATCTCGTTGTAGGCGGAAATGAGGCGGAGGACGGCTTGCACCGCTCTCTTCGTCACCTTCCCGGCGACGGCAGACGAGAGGCGCGATATGGACGCGGGAATATCGATGGCGGGGTAGTGCGCCCGTTCGCCAAGGGAACGCGACAGCACGATGTGGCCGTCAAGGATGCCGCGCACGGTGTCGGATACCGGTTCGTCGAGGTCGTCACCGTCAACCAGCACCGTGTAAAACGCCGTGATGGTGCCCTGGGAGGCGGTGCCGCTTCGTTCCAACAGTTTTTGCATCGAGTCGAAGACCGAGGGCGGATAGCCGCGCTGAGCCGGGGGCTCGCCGGTCGCAAGCCCGATCTCGCGCATCGCGCGGGCAAAGCGGGTAATCGAGTCAAAGAGGAACATCACGTCGTTCCCCCGGTCGCGGAAGTACTCGGCGATGGCCGTCGCGGTGTACGCGCCCCGCAGCCGGGCAAGCGGGTTCTCGTCGCCGGTTGACACGACAATCACGGTACGCGCCATCCCTTCCGGCCCCAGATCGTTCTCGATGAAGTCGCGGAGTTCCCGGCTCCGCTCGCCGATCAGCGCGACGACGTTCACCTCCGCGTTGGTGTTGCGGGCGATCATGCCCTGAAAGGTTGATTTCCCCACGCCGCTCCCCGCAAACACCCCCAGACGCTGCCCCTTGCCCACCGCGAGAAGCCCGTCGATGGCCCGTATTCCGGTCACAATCCGCCGGGTGATAGGCTCGCGGGTAATCGCCTGGGGGGGTGGCGCGATCACCGGATAACGCTCTTCCGCATCAAGGGGGCCGCGCCCGTCTACCGGGTTGCCCAGCGGCCCAACCACGCGGCCAAGCAGTCTTTCCGATACCGGCACTTCGAGAAGGCGGCCCGTCGCCGTTACCCGCGCCCCCACCGCGATACCCTGAGTGTCGCCGTAGGGCATGAGTTGCACGGTCGCGCCGGAAAGCCCGACGACCTCGGCAAATACTTCTTTTTTTTCCGCCTCTTTTTCAACCGAGGGGATAGCAATTTTGCAGACTTCGCCGACGGCGGAGATCGGCCCCCGGCTTTCAATGAGGATGCCCTGCACTTTGGAGACAAACCCCACGTATTTCAAGGGTTCCGTCTGCTCGGCGGCGGCAAAATACTTGGCAAGAAGCGGTTTCCCCGCGCTTTTTTCCGTTGCTTCCATTGATTTCCTTGATCCCCTAAAGGGTCAGAGCCCGCTGCTCCGCCGAGACGATTGCCCTGATTGCCCCGATTGTTTCGACTGTTTTAAGGGCGACACTTCGAGAATCCGGCTTTCAATCTCGGCCAGTTGGGCGTTAATCCGCGCGTCGATCTCGCCGAAATCCGTCTCGACGACACAGCCGCCCGAATCAATCGACGAATCCTCGTGGATATGCAGGTCGACCTCGCCCGCACCCGTCGCGGTCGTCTCGATGAGCCGCGTAAATTCTTCCTTGTGTTCGGTGGTAACGTCAAGATCGGCAAGATTCACCTTGATGGTAACGATGCCCCGCGACCGGACTTTGCGGAGGGCGGCAGACACGTTGGCCCGGACGATCTCCTCGTGGTCGGTGGCAACAAGCACTTTCACCACCTTCCGCGCAACGAACAGCGCGAGATCGACAATCTGCTGTTCCGCCTCGTCGAGGATCTGCTGACGGCGGTCCTGCACCCGTTCGAGCATCGTGTGAATCCGGGCGACAAGCCGATCCGCCTCGGCTTTCCCCGCCGCATACCCTTCCTTCCGGCCATCCTCCCTGCCTGAATCCTCCGCCGCCTGTTTTTCCGCCGCATACTTCTGGCCTGAATCTTCCAGCAGTTCTTTCGCCCGCCGTTCCGCATCGGCTATCGTGTCGGCGGCCCGCGCCTCGGCATTTTCCCGCAATGCCTGACACTCGGCCTCTTTCCGGGCTATCGCCGCCTCCGCCTCCTCGCGCGCCCGGCGAACAATCTCCTCGGCCTCCTGTTTCGCGGCTATCCGCAACGATTCCCTTTCAACCTCCCACGACTGCTTGAACGCCTCCGCCTCCGCCCGCAACTCATCCGCTGTCGGGCCTGAGTAGATTTCCGACACGTCCAGTTCCTCAAGTTCCGAAGGCTCCTCGGCCTCAAACGAATACGGCGCTTTCAACACCACCGTCCCGCTCGCCGTCTTGAGTTCGCCCGCACGAAAGACATATTTAGCCATAACGTATCCTTATGTATGAGGCTGTTCCAAAATTTCAGTTTTGAAACAGGCTCATATTATCCCTACACCACCAACTCGTCCTCTCCCGCTCTCGCTACGACGATTTCGATGCGAAATCCCCTTGCCACTCGATCACACCACACGCTCGTCCTCTCCGGCCCGGGCGACGACGATTTCGATGCGAAATCCTCTTGCCACCCGATTACACCACAAGCTCGTCCTCTCCCGCTCTCGCCACGACGATTTCGCCGATGTCCTCCAAATGGCGGATGATGGCGACAATCTTCTGCTGCGCTTCTTCGACGTCCTTCAAGCGTACCGGACCCATGAACTCCATGTCTTCTTTGAGCATCTGGGCGGCGCGCTTGGACATATTCCGGTAAATCTTGTCCTGCACCTCCGCATCGACACTCTTCAACGCCTTCGACAACTCCTGCGTATCGACCTCGCGCATGACCTTCTGGATGGAACGGTCGTCCAGCATAACGATGTCCTCGAAGACAAACATCTTCTTCTTGATCTCTTCGGCAAGTTCGGGGTCCTCGTCCTCCAGCGCCTCGATGATCTGTTTCTCGCTGGAACGGTCGACAAGGTTCAAAATCTCGACAATGCTGTCCACGCCGCCCGCTGCCGTATAGTCCTCGCTGGACAATGTTGACAGCTTCTTCTCCAAGACCCGCTCGACCTCGCGCAAGACCTCAGGGCTCGTCCGGTCCATCGACGCGATACGCCGCGCAACTTCGCTCTGCACGGTTTGCGGCAGATTCGTCATAATTACCGACGCCTTCGTCGGCTCAAGATAGGCAAGGATGAGCGCGATCGTCTGGGGATGCTCCTGCTGGATGAAGTTCAAGAGATGGGCCGGGTCGGTACGCCGGATAAAGTCAAAGGGCCGCACCTGCAAACTCGACGTGAGCCGGTTGATAATATCGACCGCCTTCTGGTTGCCCAGCGCCTTTTCCAGCAACTCGCGGGCATAGTCGATGCCGCCGATCGAGATAAACTCGTTGGCCATCATGAGTTCCTGGAACTCGACCAAAATGGCCTCTTTCTGTTCCGGCTCGATCTTTTCAAGCCGGGCGATCTCAAACGTCAGCGTCTCGATCTCGTCCTCGCGCAGATACTTAAAAACCTCCGCCGAAACCTCCGACCCCATCGACACAAGAAAAATCGCCGCCTTTTGCCGCCCGGAAAGATTCTTTACATCCTTCTTTTTTTTCTTCTCGTCCTTCTCGCCAACCATACGCTATCCTCCCAAAACAATACACAATGAGTATACACTATACCATATAATAAGAGAAAGGAGAAGCCCTCTTCGGGCAGGGCAACGTTTTAACCAACAAAGGTTACGAAATCGGCATAATTTTGAAGAGTGAGCCTGTTCCAAAACTCGGTTAGTTTTGACAGGCTGTCGCCTTCGGCTATTGCAGTTTCGCAAGGCTAAAGCCTCGTATTCCGACACGATGGTCCCCGTGGATAAAAGACTATCCGGTAAGCAATAGAAGCCAAACAGGGCCGGTACGCGCCGCAACGCTCAAGGACTTAGGTTCAATCCCCAATTTTTTCATCTTTTTTGCGCTTTTTCCTCGTCAGAATAAAGCAAATCAGATGGTAACGCCTTATATAAGGCATGAAGTATAAACGGGAACTTTCTGAAAATGTCTGGTACGAGATTCGTACCGAGATTAATGTCGGCGAGCCGCTCTTCCGGCTC
>JAISZQ010000198.1 GCA_031269165.1 Spirochaetaceae bacterium | reverse complement strand
TACATACCCATCAGCGCGTATTCGCATACATTCGCGTACATTCGCGGACAAAAAAACTAAAAATCTGTGTAACCCGTTGACCACTCTTATATTCCATTTGCTTAAGTTGTTGACAGGGGAAAGCCTTCCCCCTCGCTACGGGCTCGAGCCCTCCGCTACCCCCTTCTGCGGAGGAGACCCCCGCAACGCCCCCCGAATTCCGACTTTCAGTCGTGGAGTTTCGGAACAAGCGGGCGTAGCCCGCCCGAAACTCCAGAAGCGGGCAAAGCCCGCGACCGAATCACGGTGGAGGCTTGCGTCTCGCAGGGTTTTCGAACAGGCTCACGGGAAAACACGCTTTTTAGCCGATAGTTATAAGGTGCAAAGGGTGCTCATCGTTGTTAGCCTTGTCGTTATCCGCGTGTTTCCGCTTTCCGCCGAGATTTTTTCGTACAAGCAGGCAATCGGCGACAAGTGGCGCATCATCTCGACCGTGGAAGAGGACGTCATCGTCAACGGGACGCTGAGCCATCGCTCGGAGATTGTCGAGCGGGTGGCAAGCGAAGTGACGGGTATGGCGAACCCCGAAGAAGCCCTGATTAAGGCGGTGTTCCAGAGCGCCGAGAAGGCGGTGAACGAGGACGGAAGCGAACGTTTCGCGTGGAGCGAGGATTATGCGGCAAGTTTCATGCGGACATCTCAGGGCCGCGTCCAGATTCAGTCGAACTATTTCCGGCCGTCAACCCGCAACGTGCCGACCTTTCCCGCTTCCGATGTGCGGGAGGGGCAGACCTGGCGGGCGCCGGGGACGGAGGTTCACGACCTCCGCGATTCGCTGGGGCTTGCCGCGCCCTATCGTATTCCGTTTACCGCCGACTACAAATATCTGGGTGCCCGCGCATGGCGGGGGAAGCGGTATCCGGCCTTTTCGATCTCGTGGGACATCGACTACACGCCGCCCAAGAGCGCGGCCCGCCGTCCCAACGAGCGGCCCCCGGCGCGTATTCTCGAAAGGGCCCGGCAAACCCTCTACTGGGACAGCGCCGCCGGACACGAAGTCGCCGCCGAGGTAACGTTTACGCTCACCTTTATCTTTCCCGACGACACGACGATTGAATTCCGCGCGCAAGGGGTCGCCGAGATCGTCGAGTCCGAGACGATGGACCGGGAAGAGACCGTCCTTCAGGTTGCCGAGGAGATCGAACGCTTGGACATTCCCGGCGCGACCGTGAAGGAAACCCCGGAAGGCATCACGCTGAGCCTTGACAGCATCCAGTTTGAGCCGGACTCCAACCGCTTCCTCCCCGGCGAAGAGGCCAAACTCGACAAGATCGCCGCCCTTCTTGCCCGTTTCAAAGACCGCGACCTCCTTGTCGGGGGCCACACCGCGATGGCCGGCACGAAAGAAGCCCGCGACCGCCTGTCTCTGGAACGCGCCGAGGCCGTGGCCTCCTACCTTATCGGGCAAGGGGTCCGTTCCGCCGGAAACATCGTTACCCGTGGGTACGGCGCGGACCGCCCTGTCGCCTCAAACGCCACCGATGCGGGCCGGCAGCAGAACCGCCGGGTCGAGATCACGATACTGGAGAATTAGGGTTTCCTTCGTCAATAACGTAAGAATTCTTAACCACCGATTGTGCCATTATGGCAATGACGCGGGAACCATCGTCATTGCGTGCCGCGAAACGGCGAAGCAATCCAGTCGAGGCAGCCCTCTGGATTGCTTCGCTCCGCTCGCAATGACAGGGGGGTGACGGGCGCAATGTCGCGGGAACCATCGTCATTGCGAGCCGCGAAGCGGCGAAGCAATCCAGTCGGGGAAGGCCCTCGCACTGGATTGCTTCGCTCGCAATGACCGCTCTGCTTCGCTCCTCTCAATGACGGGAGGCCGCCTGCCGAGGGCTGACCGCTCATGGATTGTCGAGACCCTCCGAGGTGATAAGGTTTTCATTCTCCTCGTCGTAGGTGACTTTCAGGGCATCCCCCGGCCCTGCCTTCGAGTTGCGCCACTTGTGGCTGCCGTCTACGGAATAGGCATAGACCGCGTGGCCTTGTTCGCTTGTAGCGGTGTTTTCGCCTTTGAGTGGTTCGTGGGTATTGTCGTCGCCGCCGTAAATCGTTCCGCCCGTTTTGGTGAACGTGCCGCCGTAGACATACACACCGCCGCCGTATTTGTTGGTGGCGTTATTGCCGCTAATGGTCCCGCCGTTCATGGTGAACGTGCCGTCGGCGACATACACGCCGCCTCCTCCGTGATCGTCGTTGTTGGTGGCGTTATTGCCGCTGATGGTCCCGCCGTTCATGGTGAACGTGCCGCCGTCGACATACACGCCGCCGCCGTTGACGGTCGTATTGCCGCTGATGGCCCCGCCGTTCATGGTGAACGTGCCGCCGTAGACATACACACCGCCGCCGTTGCCGCCGCCGTTGGAGTTGCCCGTGATAACCGCGCCGGTTTCAAGGATAAGATGTCCGCCGCTATTCACGTTGATAAAGCGACAATTGTTAGTGTTCAGCCCCTGCAAGGTGATGTTCCGCAGGGTCAGCGTAACACCAGCATTCACGTTTATGAAGGGATCGTAGTCGGCCCCGGTCGATAGTAGCTTTATCGTCCGCCCCCCGCCGTCGATGGTTACGTTGGCGGGGCTGTTGGAGTTGGAGGGGTCGTTAAAGAGGTCCAGCCCGCTTTGAGAAAATCCATAGCTATCCGTCCAAGCACCGATGTCGCCCGCGTTCAGACACACACCTTCATCCTCCTTCAACGTCAACAAAAGGTACAGGGTAGGTTGGTCCGCCGCCGCCTTTATCATATCGATGGCGCTGTCCCCCTCCTCCGAGGGATCCCCCGAGAAGGAGCCATGACACCACTGATAATTGTAATTCGGAAAGACAATGGTTCCTGTCCGGGTCGCGCCCGCGTCCGTGAAGGGGATCGCCCCATTATCCGGCGTGGCGGAACCGGTGTGGGTAAAGCCGCCGCTTACCCCGGCAAAGGTGTAGCCCGATGCCGCCGTCAGCGTAAACTCCGCCGTGTACTGCGGCTCCGCAAAGCGGCCGGTGAGGGCGGTGTCGGTTTCGGTTTCGGTGTCATAGGTCCACGCCACCGTCCCGTAATACTGCGGTGCGGTAAAGTACGTTACCGGGACGTCCCATAATACCGGCGCGGGTACATAGGGGGTCAGGTCAAAGTCCGTAACAGGAACCGCAGGTCCATCCACGGGCACCAGGACATCTTTCTCAATCTCGCACCCTGTCAGGCCAACGGCTAAAAAGCCGAGCGCGAACACCAGCGCCGCGATACCACGAAAATCATTCTTCTTCATCATTGCTACTCCTTTACGCGCTTTGCGCGTATGCGGTCTTTTCCCGCCGCCAAGATATATATAGTCGCGCACGCAGGAATTTTTTTGTTCCCGCAACACGGATGCGCCTCAGCCGTTTTTTTGCCCAAAAATGATGCGCGGTAATGTCTGGATAAGAGCGCGCTGAAGGCGCGTTCAAATAAAAGATGGAGAGATAGAGATAAAAGATAAGAGATAAAAAGGAACGGGCGTGTGTTTTCAGAGGGGGCTTGACACGATTTTTGCGAGACAGTATTAAGGGCGGGGGGTTGTGAATGAACCCGCGAACCCGCGAACCCGCGAACCCGCGAACCCGCGAACCCGCGAACCCGCGAACCCGCGAACCCGCGAACCCGCGAACCCGCGAACACGCGAACACGCGAACCCGCGAACCCGCGAA
>JAISZQ010000190.1 GCA_031269165.1 Spirochaetaceae bacterium | reverse complement strand
CCTGAAACGGCCCTGAGACGGCCTTGAACACCCCTTTTAGCCCCTTTTCCCGCCTTTTTCACTTTTTGCATTGTCCGCCAACTTGTCATAAAATAGGCGCGGCCCATCGAGCCGTGCGGATAGGAGTATAGCATGGAACGGAAATTGTTGTCAAGAGGGGGGAGCGCGCTTCGCGCGAATGGATAATGGTAAATTGAAAATGGATAATGTCGGGGTTTGGAGATGGCGCGTTCTGTCGCCATCATTTTCCATTATCCATTTGTCATTTTCCATTCGCGCGAAGCGCGCTTGCCCCCCGTCATTGCGAACCCGCAGGGTGAAGCAATCCAGTGGAGGGCCTCCCTCGGCTGGATTGCTCACGTCGCTCCGCCCTCGCAATGACGACCCCGCCGCATTCATTTTCCATTATCCGTTTATCATTTTCAATTCGCGCACCGCGCGCATCATTGTTCAGGGATTCTGTGTGCGGTAGAGTTCCGCGTAGAGGCCGTTTCGGGCAAGCAGTTCGTCGTGGGTGCCGCTTTCGCGGATGCCGTCTTCGTCGATGACGATGATACGGTCGGCGCGGCGGATGGTGGAGAGGCGGTGGGCGATGACCATCACGGTGCGGCCGGCGGACAGTTCTTCAAGCGATTGCTGGATTTTCATCTCGGTGACCGAATCGAGGGCCGAGGTCGCCTCGTCGAGAATCAGCACGGGCGGGTTTTTGAGGAAGATACGCGCTATGCTCACCCGCTGTTTCTGCCCGCCTGAAAGTTTTATGCCGCGTTCGCCGACCATGCTGTCGTAGCCGTCGGGCATCTTCATGATGTCGGCGTGAATCTCGGCGCGTTGCGCGGCCCAAGCGATCTCCGCGTCTGTCGCGTCCGGCCTCCCGTAGCGAATGTTGTCGCGGATGGAAGAAGCGAAGAGAAACACGTCCTGCGAGACGATGCCGATGTTGCGGCGCAACGATTTGAGCGTGATGTCGCGGATGTCGCGGCCGTCGAGCGTGATTGAGCCGTCAATGGTCTCGTAAAAGCGCGGCAAAAGGTGACAGAGCGTGGTCTTCCCGCCGCCCGACGGCCCGACGATGGCCACCGTTTTCCCGCGAGGGATCGAGAGGTTGACGCCTGAGAGCACCCGCTTCCCCTTGTTGTAGGCGAAACTCACGTTGCGATACGCGATGTCCCCGCAGGCGCGTTCCAGTTCCACGGCCCCTTCTTCGACGGTTTTGTCGATGATGTCGCTTTCCGTCCGCATGATCTCGACAAAGCGGGAAAAGCCCGCGAACCCCACGGTGAAACTCTCGACAAAGTTTTGCAAGCGGCGGATCGGCTGGAGAAACGCGGCGGCAAACATATTGCACACGATCAGATCGGACACCGGCATCCTCCCGCGCATGATGAGCAACCCGCCCGCCGCCAGCACCACGACGCTCAGCAGATTGATCATAAATTCGAGTTTGCTGTGAAAGTGCGCCATCGACTTGTAGTACGTCCGGCGGGCGTTTTTGTAATGCTCGTTCCCCAGCGCAAACTTTTCCATCTCGTAGTCTTCGTTGGTAAACGAGAGGGCGACCCGCACACCTGAGATGCTCGATTCGAGGGCGGACAGAATATCGGCAGTCTTCTGCTTCACCTCTTTCGAGGCCCGCATGAGGTTCCGCCTGCAGAGCATCGTATGCGCGGCCAAGACCGGAAAAAACACGAGCAGCACGACCGCCATCTCCCACCGGAACGTCACGAGAATGATAAACGCCCCGATGATCGTCGTGAGCGCGATGAAGAGGTCTTCCGGCCCGTGGTGCGCCAGCTCGGTAATATCAAAAAGGTCGGTCGTTACCCGTCCCATGAGCGCCCCCGTCCGTTCCTTGTCGTAAAACGAAAACGGCAGTGTTTGCAGATGAGAAAAAATCTCGCGGCGAATGTCGGACTCGATGAGTACCCCGACCGTGTGCCCCCAGTACGTCACAAAATAGGAAAAGAGCATCCGCAAGAGAAAGAGGCCCACAAGCCCCGCAATGAGCACGGCAAAAACCCGCGCCTTGTTCTCAGGCAGAAGACGGTCGAGGCTGTACTTGGTCAGCACGGGAAAGGCCAGATCAATCCCCGCGATCATCGACGCGCAGAAGAGGTCAAGCGCGAAAAGCCTCACGTGCGGCTTGTAAAACGAGGCGAATATCGAAAGAAGCGATGTGCGGTAGTTAATCATTGGTCGTCGGTCATCTTTTTTCAAACGGCGCGCAACACGCGGTATAACGGTCCAATAGAGAAAAAACGCGGTTACGTTCTTTTAGCGGCGTTGCCCGCTTCCATTCTTTCCTTGTGGTCGGGATCAAAAGCAACCTCGTAGTCAAGTTTTTCCTGCTCGCAGTATGCGGTAATCTCTTTCTTTAATGTGGACCAGTATTCATCACCGCCGCCCTGATTGTATATCCAGTCGTACTCAGGCCACGCTTTGGGATAATGCTCGTCAACGAGCTTCAGCACTTTGGACCGGCAGAGCGTCCTGAGTTTCAGATTTTCAAACTGGAAGCGGTTGGTATAGGGGCGGCATGCTTGAATGATCGCCTTGTAATCGGTCAAGAGCGGAAATACCGGCGATATTGCCACCCACACCGGAATACCGGCGTTGTGCAGTTTCATAAGCGCGTCCAGTTTTATCGCGGGACTGCTTGCGCCCGGCTCCATAATCTTTTGGAAGGACCAGTCCAGCGAGCTGAAGGAAAAACTGACCTGCACAGAGGGAATCCGCTTCAGAATTTCGATGTCGCGGATAATCAAACCGCTTTTGGTCTGTATGTTGACTTTGCACTCGGAATTAATAAACTGTTTCAAGATGCCGCGAGTCTTTTGATACTTCCGCTCGGCATGGTTGTAACAATCCGTGACCGAGCTTATCATAAACGAGCGTTCCACGTAATACTGCACCGCCAGCGACTTTCGATACCCTTTGATATCGACAAAAGTCCCCCAGTCCTCTTTGTGACCGGTGAATTGCCTCATGAATTCCGCGTAACAATAAACGCACCCATGCGAACAACCCGTATAGGGATTGATGACATAATCCATCCCCGGCAACCCTGACTTGTAGATCAGGTGTTTCGGCACTACTTCTCGAAATTTCATAGTTTAATAAAGTATCATACTCCCTCTGCCGCTATCCTCCCCCGGACGGGCTTGAACCGCCGACCCAGTGGTTAACAGCCACTTGCTCTGCCAACTGAGCTACAGGGGATAAAATAAGTATACCAGAAACCGCGTAATAGTGTCAAGTACCATGTTGAAATTCTTGAAAAAAAAGTCAAAAAAACGCGCGTTCGCACGAATTTTGCGTTTTGAGTCGAAGAATCGCCCGTCCGGCCTCCGGTATTTGCGCGTAAGGATCACGCAAATACGACAATGGACAGGAAGTTGGAAACCTTCCATTGCCGTGGACAGAAACCGGACAAGACAATTCTTCCACAAAACGAGCATTTACGCAAGCCCGTTCTAAAATCTGACGCTTTCAAATTACCGCGATCAGAGATTGATTATTATGATACTACAATAACGAAATTTTTGTCTAGTAGTTATCCAGTAATTCACGAAAATTAAAGAGAAATAGTGAAAAGATACTAAGAGTTTTTCTTCTTTTGTCAGGCAACAAGAATAGAGTTGTTTGGAAACCTCCCGTTTCCGCACAACTTTCATTAAAACGGCGGTTTTGTAAGGCTAAAGTCCTGGTTTAGCCCGGCCTCAGCCTGAAAAACCGCAAGACTTGCACGCTAACCTATGGTTGGCCGCCAACCAACCGGGTTGTCGAATAAGTCTAACATCTTGTTACTATGAGCTTGAATCAAAATTTAAAGGCCCAGCTTTTTATCTCTGAAATGCAGGTCAAGGAACTTGCCCTGCGGACTGGTATAAAAAAACATACCATTGACGGGTATCTCAGAACGGGCGGTTGTATGCCGTCTGCCGCGAACGCCGTGAAGATTGCCGGAGCGCTGGGGATAACCGTTGAAGAGCTTCTTGCCGAAGTTCCGGTAAAGGCCAAAAGAAGCCGGCCGTTTTCCCGCGAGGCTCTTCGCATTGCCCAGATCGCCAATGGTCTTGACAGGAAGCGCCTTCTCTTTGCGCTTGAGTTTATGGAGTTGCTCCGTAACGAAAGCAAGGCAAAAAAACACACGCCGCCCTTCTCCGAACCCCCCGGATAGCGAGTCAAAGACGGCCGCCGGAGAACTCTGCCCCGTCCCGCCCGTCCGCACTGTGGCAGACAGGCAACGGGAGATTTTGAAATCGGCGTTTAACAGAGTTCCGCACCGAGAAAGGCTCTCAGTTTTAGGGCCTCCTCTTTGGTGAGACCGACGCCTTTGCCGGCTTTTTCCCGGTTGGGTCCCCAGTCGCGGACATCGTACTTGGGCGGCCTGCTGTTCCACGAGAGCAGGTTAAGCTCTTTCCGCCAGCCGCCGTTGCCTTCAGAGAGAACGCCGATGTGCCGGACAACCTCAAAAGTGATTTTCTCTTCCATAATAATCCTCCATGTGCTATAATGTGGTCTGAAACAGTCTGCTCTGAAAGCAGCGTTCAGCCGTTTCTTATATTATGCGATTACCGCTCTTTGTGCTTTAGTTTGCGAGGTTTTTATGAGAAAATTTTTCATTTTTTTCAACATTTTGCTCATATTGTCGTTTTCGGCCGTTTCGTGCGCCTCCGCGCCGCCGCCGGAACCTGTGTCCCAACCGGAACTCATCCCAGAGCCGCTGCCGATCGTAGAGGAGGCGCCGGTTGCCGAGGAACCGCCCGCAGGACCCACTGCCGAGGAACGTTACGCCGAGATGCTTCCCCGCGTCGAAGCGGCCCGCCAAACGGCTCTTGATGCGGGCGCGGAGGAAACAAACCCGGACGGGCTTGCGGCGGCGGATAACCGTGCCGCGCTTGGGTTTGAAAACGCGGAAAACGGCGATTATGAAGGGGCCATCACCGGTCTTGAGGAAGCGATCGCCTTGTTTGAGAAGGCCGCCCAAGATGCCGTTGCCGAATGGGAACGGCTTGCGGGGGAGGCCAAACTCGCCGCCGACGAACAGAAAGCCGTTGCGGACGAGGCGAACGCCGGAAACGTGGCGAAACCTGAATACGCCGAGGCAGACGACGCCTACCGGAACGCGGAACAGGCGCAGAGTGCCCAAGATTACCGGGAGGCGATCACGGGATACGAAAACGCCGCGCGTCAATTCGCGGTGGCGGCTCAAACCGCCGCCGAATGGGAACGGCTTGCGGGAGAGGCCAAACTCGCCGCCGACGAACAGAAAGCCGTTGCGGACGAGGTGAAAGCCGGAAACGCGGCGAAACCTGAATACGCCGAGGCGGACAACGCCTACCGGAACGCGGAACAGGCGCAGAGTGCCCAAGATTACCGGGAGGCGATCACGGGATACGAAAACGCCGCGCGTCAATTCGCGGTGGCGGCTCAAATCGCCGCCGAATGGGAACGGCTTGCGGGAGCGGCCAAACTCGCCGCCGACGAACAGAAAGCTGTTGCGGACGAGGTGAAGGCCGGAAACGCGGCGAAGCCTGAATACGCCGAAGCGGACAATGCCTACCGGAACGCGGGACAGGCGCAGAGGGTCCAAGATTACCGGGAGGCGATCGCGGGATACGAAAACGCCGCACATCAATTCGCGGTGGCGGCTCAAATCGCCGCCGACAAGCGAGACGCCGCCGCCGCCGTCCTGTTGGCCGCCGAAAAGAAGATCGCCGAAAGCGACGAACTTGCCATCGAGGTCGAACAAGCGTTACGCAGTGAAGATGAAAACTGATGAATAGTTGTAAGATAACCCTATTTTTTCTGATACTCGCGGTTACGGCCCCTCTTTTTGCCCACGAGACGGGCGCGTCAAACACCCCAAGCGGGATAACCGAGACAATCGACGAAAATATTCCCGATTCCGTTCGTAACAACCGGTATTTTTTGGAAAGTCTGCGTTACGCGAACCTGGCGCGGCTGGCCCTGGCGGAAGGCGGCTATGATGATGTCGAGGAATACTCAGCCGAGGCGGTCAAATGGGCGGAACGCTCTGATGCGTATGTCCGCGCCTTTCTGGAAAGCCGTAAGCCGGGACTCCCCGCGCAGTATCCGGTGCGGACATGGAAAGAAGAGCGGGATTGTCTCTGGAATATTGCCGGTAAGCCCTGGGTGTACAACAACCCCCGCCGGTGGCGGATTCTTTACGACGCGAACAAGGACAAGTTGCCCGATCTCAAGAACCCGAACTGGCTTGAACCCGGCATCGTGCTTGACATTCCTTCGATAAAAGGCGAGTCCCGCCGGGGAATGTGGTCGGAAACGAAGAAATACGAGACGTTCAAGTAAGCCTCTTTTGTTTTCCAGAAAGAGGCCGTCTTGCCCTTCCGGGAATTGAAAAGGGAGCCTGTTCCAAATCCCAGCAAAAGGGGGAATCGGCAATTTGCATTGGCAAGTTGCCTCCCCTTCCCTTGTCAACAACTTAAGAGGTTTGGTCCGCGAATTGACGCGGATTTTCACGGATTATACCCCGCTCGATCCGTGTTAATCCGCGGACCTTTCTTTTCTTTTTGCTTAAGTTGTTGACAGGGGAAAGCCTTCCCCATAGTTCCCTTCATTTCTCATGTTCCATTCCCAACACGGGTGCCCCGAAACGTGTTCCCTGCAAGCGCGTCAAGAGACACTTCGATGAACTCCCCCGGTTTTATCCCGGACGCCTTCACGACAACCTGTTCGTCATGCTCTGTCCGGCAGAGGAGTTCCCCCGCGTCGTTGCGGGAGGGGCCCTCGACCAGTGCCGTAACTCGGCTGCCCAAACGCTTTTTGAGACATTCAACCGTGTGCGCCCCCTGCGTTTCGATAATCCGCGCAAGACGCGCCTTTTTCACCTCGTCGGGAATCCTGCCGGGGAGCCCGTAAGCCGCCGTCCCCTCACGCGGGTTGTAATGGTACATATAGGCGTAGAGGAAGCGAACCTCGTCCATCAGCGACAGCACCGCTTCCACGTCCTCCTCGGTCTCGCCGGGAAAGCCGACAAGAATGTCTGTGGAAAGCGTAACGCCCGGCATCGCCTCCCGCAGCGCGCGCACGAGGGCACAATAGTCCTCGCGGGTATACCGGCGGTTCATCGCGGCAAGGATGCGGTTCGACCCGTGCTGAACCGGCAGGTGAATGTGGCGGCAAAAGCAGGGGTGCCCGGCAAGAGCCTTGATGATGGTCCCCGTCATGTTCTTGGGATGGCTTGAAAGGAAGCGAACCCAGCGGATCGGGCCGTCCTCGACCGCCTGCGCGACGAGGCGCGTGAGCGCGGCAAAGTCTGCGGCCGCAACAAAGTCTGCATCGGAACGCGGGCTGAACGCTTTATCTTGTCCGATTCCCCCTGTCCAATGGTAACTATTCACGTTTTGTCCCAACAGGGTGATCTCCCGCACCCCCTCGTTGGCAAGGCGGTCTATCTCAGCGATGATGGCGGACGGGCTTCGGGAAACTTCCCTGCCCCGGACATAGGGAACGATGCAGTAGGAACAGAAGTTGTTGCAACCGTTCATGATGGGGACAAAACTCTTGTGGGAACCGGGGACATGGTAGTCGTCGTAAAACGCCCCGAACGGCGGCCGGCAGACGGGCGCGTTCTCCGGCTCTCCCCACCGGGCAAGCAGAGCCTCCAGCGGGCCGCGAGCCTTCGCGCCGAGTACAAAGTCGGCCCCCCGTTCTTTCAGCGCGTCACCGAGGCGTTCGGCAACACAGCCCGCCACCGCGACGGCAAGGGGCCGCCCGGATTTTGCCCGCATCTTTTTCCGCGCCGCATGGATCGCAAGCCGGGCCAAGAACCGTTCCTCGGCGGTCTCCCGCACCGCGCAGGTATTGAGTACGACAAGGTGAGCCGCGTCCGCATCGGCGGTCTCCTCCCACCCGCACGCGGCGAAAATCTTTTTCAGTGCGGCGGACTCGGCGGCGTTCATCTGGCAGCCGTAGGTTTCAATCAGATAGGTCATTCACGGTACAGTGTACCGTGAATGACGGACGGTTGCCAGTGAGCAGTGATCGCTCTCAGAGCCTGTTCAAAAACCCCACGAAACGCAAGCCTCCGCTGTGATTCGGGGGCGTTACGGGGGTCTGACCCCCGTAGAGGGGGATAGCGGAGGGCGAAGACCGGAGCGAAGGGGGAGACGCGGCAAATTGCCGGTCCCCTTTTTGATGAGATTCTGAACAGGCTCTCAGGATTCTGACGGGAAAAAAGCGCAAAAAAAACGAAAAACCTTTCGGTCTTGAAACAGGCTCGGTACGTTGCGGCGCGTAAAGGCCGTATTTGGCCTCTATGCCTGACAGAATACTCTGAGGCTGTTCCAAAACCCCACGTCTTGGAACAGTCTCAAACATTCTGTCTTTTCAAAAACCTTTTAACGTGATATACTTTTCTTCAGAGGAGATCACGATATGCTGGAAATGACAGCGGAAGAGGCCCTGGAACAGGGAAAAAATCTCAATTTTCAACAAGTGTGGGTTGCCCTGATGGAAACCCGCGCGCAATTTAAGGAAACCGACCGAAAGATCGCGGAACTTGCCAAGGAAACCGACCGAAAGATCGTGGAACTTGCCAAGGAAACTGACCGAAAGATCGCGGAATACGCCAATGAAGCGGCCAAGGAAGCCGCCGAGCGGTCTAAGGAATTCGACCGGAAAATGGCGGACTACGCGAGGGAATCAGCCGAGGAAGCGAAAAAAGCCTGGCAAATAATCACGGAGGTTGGACGGAAACAGGCGGAGACTGCCGCGCAGTTGAAAAAACTGGATGAAAAGGTGGATCGGATGTGCGGCAATGTCGGGGGGTTGAACCGTTCCTTGGGGGAACTGATCGAAACCCTTATTGCTGCCCGGCTGTGGAGAAAGTTTCCCGACTACGATTTTCAACGCGCCTACCAGCGGATTCCTCTTTACGACGAAAAAAGACAGGTGCGAACCGACGTGGATATTTTGCTGGTCGATACCACGATATGTATGGCGGTTGAAGTGAAACGGGAACTTAACCGGAAAGACGATGTTGACGATCATGTGAAGCGGATGGGGCTGATACGGCGGTATCCGCCTGAACAAGTATGTGGCAAGCAGCTTTTGGGGGCGATGGCCGGCGGTGTCGTTGATCCTGAGGTAAGAGACTATGCCCATAAATGCGGTTTTCATGTGTTGGAACTTACGGGTGAAACCGTCAGTCTTGTCCCGCCGCCGGAAGGTTTTGCGCCCCAAAACTGGTAGCACGATGGGCAAAGGCGTTTGTTATCTGTTTACCGGGCCTGAGATCGGCGAAAAGGCCGATGAGACGGCGCGTATTCGGGCGGCGTTGCGCGAGAAGCACGGGGCCTCGCTTGAGGAAACGACGTTCTACGCGCTGGAGACGCAGACGGGCGAGATCACGGGCATCATGCTGAACGGGAGTCTCTTTGCCGAGGCACGGCTTTTTATCATCAAAAATGCGGAGGCCATCAAGAAGAAAGAGGACGTGAAGATACTTGCGTCTGTCCTTGAAAATCTGGACGGCAACACGACGGTGATTCTTCTTTCCGATGAAAACGGCATCGACCGGACGCTCGAAAAGGCCGTGGGCAGCAACAAGAAAATATTCTGGGAGATGTTTGAAAGCCGCAAGCGGGAATGGCTCCAAAACTTTTTCCGCCGCGAGGGGTTTACGATCACCGGGGAGGCCGTCGATACGATTCTGGAGATGGTCGAGAACAACACCGACGCGCTGCGCGGTCAGTGCCGGAACCTGTTCTTGTTCTGCGATAAGACGCGGCCCGTCACGGAGGCGGATGTCGAGCGGCTACTCTCCCACACGCGCTCGGAGTCGACGTTTACACTTTTTTCGGCCATCGCGGGCGGGAACACGGAACGGAGCCTCGCAATTCTGCACGCGCTCCTTGACGCGAAGGAAAGCGCCGTCTCGATTTTCGCGGGCCTCCTCTGGTGCTGGCACAAACTCCGGGACTACGAGGCTCTGCTCGCAAGCGGCGCTTCCAACGATTTCGAGCTTAAAAAGATCGGCCTTTCCTCGCCGAAAGTCCGCCAGGATTATATCAACGCCGCCCGCATTTACGGCATGGACGAAGTCAACCGCTGTATCGCCCTCACCGCCGAGACGGACGCGCAAATTCGTACGGACGGCGCGCCCCTTGAGCGGATCGCGCTGGAACGGTACGTGTACAGGGTGGCGAAACTCAAGGGCACGGGATAAAAAGGAAGAGGAAGTGAACCGTCATTGCAAGGTCGCAGCAACGTGCCCGTAGCGACGAAGCAATCCAGACAAGAAAGCCCCCGGATTGCTTTGCCCGTTCTTATGAGCGGTTCGCTCGCTATGACGGAAGGGCTTGCTAAGCAGCACCCCGTCCAGCGACACGTACCATTTGGCGTGTTCTATCAGCCGGAAGAACAGCACCGGAGGGCGGCATTGCTACACAGAGGCGGCGGCTACCGCAGGTAGCGTGGCCGCCATTAAGCAGCAATGCTACCGAAGGTAGCACGCCGCCCACCGCCGGTGTGCATCCGGCATATCGATACGATACCTAAACAGCACCCCGTCCAGCGACACGTGCCATTTGGTGTGTTCTATCAGCCGGAAGAACAACACCGGAGGGCGGCATTGCTACATCGAGGCGGCAACGCCGCCATTAAGTAGCAATGCTACCGAAGGTAGCACGCCGCCCGTAGGTGTCGTTCTTCCGGCGTATCGAAAAGTTACCTTACCGAATGGCACAATGAAACAACCATTGACAAAAGGTTTGATATATCCTATAAAGACGATAATATATACGCTCGTACAAGGAGAAACAGTTATGGTTAAAATCGCAACGATTGCGGGTTCGGACGCTTCAGGCGGGGCCGGTCTTGAGGCGGATCTGAAGACATTTGAAGAATACGGCCTCTATGGGATGGCGGCGGTAACGCTTGTGGCGACGATGGATCCTGAAAAAAATTGGGCGCACGGCGTGTTTCCGGTGGAGGAAAAAACGTTGAAAGCGCAACTGGAGACCATTTTCAAGGGAGTGGGTGTCGTTGCGGCAAAATCCGGTATGTTGGGGACGTTCTACGCGGTGGAATTGACCCGTGATTACATAACCGCCCATCAGGTAAAAAACTATGTGCTTGATCCGGTGATGGTGTGCAAGGGGAACGATGAGGCCTTGAATCCCGAACTGAATGCGGCGGTTGCGGAAAAGTTGCTTCCCCTTGCGCTCGTGGCGACGCCGAATCTGTTTGAGGCGGGACAACTTTCCGGGATAAAGGACATCACGACCATTGAGCAGATGAAAGAGGCCGCGCGTATCATTTTTGACAAGGGGGCCGCGCACGTGTTTATCAAGGGCGGGGCAAAGTTACCCGATGCGGCGAAGACGCTCAAGGCACTCGACCTTTTGTATGACGGAAAAACATTTGACGTGCTTGAATCCCCGCTTGTCAAGACGAATTGGACGCATGGGGCAGGTTGTACCACCTCGGCGGCGATAGCGGCAGGTCTTGCGCGGGGGCTTTCGGTGTCCAACGCGGTTGTTTTGGCGAAAAAGTTTATCAGCCTGAGCCTTGCGGGAAGTTTCGCGCTCAACCAATGGGTGGGGCCGGGAAATCCGAGCGGCTGGCGAAAGGAAACGTTATTCACCTAAAAGGGGCGGCACAGTGCTTCTGCCAAGAAAATACAAGGAGGGGGAAGTCGCGGCAAATTGCCGCCCCCTCGCTCCTGCCACGCAAACCCCTCCAGGTTCCCAAAGGGTTTGCGCGTCATCCGCTACCCCCTCTGCGGGGACAAAACCATGCAGTGCATGGTGGCCAAGCATTGCTTGGCTTGGTGGGCGTACCCCAAGCGTCCACGGACGGACGCAGGACTGAAGCACACCGTAGGTGTGCCGCACTCCGTAGGTGTGCCGCACTCCGTAGGTGTGCCGCACTCCGTAGGTGTGCCGCACTCCGTAGGTGTGCCGCACTCCGTAGGTGTGCCACGCCCCGGCCCGGAAGTCCGAAGCAGGACGCTGAGGGCTGTAGGGAGCCCCCGCAACGCCCCCGTAAGGCATCCTCATTTCATATCCATTGGTACAGTACCATGAGAAGGGCAATATTCACGCATAAGGATGGGAGAACATGATGGACGGTATGAGCGCGGCAGGGCTGTTGATTGCGGGCGCGGAGAAGGTAATTCGCGGGAAACGGGGTTTTCTGGAGATGCTGACGGCGGCGGTTCTGGCGCGGGGGCACGTGCTCATCGAGGACAATCCGGGGCTGGGGAAGACGACGGCGGCCAAGACGTTTGCCCGGCTCATTGCGGGGGAAGGCGGCGCGCCTTTGAGTTTCAAGCGGATTCAGTTTACGCCGGACCTGCTTCCCTACGACATTACCGGGGTGGACGTGTGGGACCCGGAGGCGCGGGCGTTTCGGTTTATGCCGGGGCCGGTTCTGTCCAACATCGTACTGGCCGACGAGATCAACCGGACGACGCCCAAAGTACAGTCCGCGCTGCTTGAGGTGATGGCGGAGGGACAGGTTACGATTGGGAACGCGTCCCACCGCCCGCCTGAGCCGTTTTTTGTCATCGCGACGGAGAATCCGATTGAGAGCGAGGGGACGTTTCCGTTGCCGGCGGCGCAACTGGACCGGTTTCTCATGCGGCTTTCTATCGGGTATCCCGACCGCGAAACGGAGCGCGCGCTGTTGGACGAGTCTTCGCTTTTATCGGGGCGCAACCTGCGCGCTCTGGAACCGGTGATTGACGCGGCGGCGTTGCAGGCGGCTCAAGACTCGTGCGACGCGCTCTTCTGTCATCCCGCGCTGAAGACGGCGGTCGCCGGGACGGTACGCGCCACACGGACACACCCGGCGCTTTCTCTGGGCGCGTCTCCCCGCGCAAGCCTCCACTTTCTTGCCGCCGCCCGCGCTCACGCCTTTGTCAAGGGCCGCGACTTCGTGTCGGCGGAAGACCTGCTCGAAACAGCGGTCCCCGTTCTGGCCCACCGGATCCGGCTGAAAGACGGCACTATAAACGGCGGCGCGGATAGCGGCAAGGCGGCGGCAATCATTCGGAAACTCTGCGCGGCGGAAGTAGAACGTGCGGAAAAAGCGGGAGACGCCGCGTTTCAAGCGGGATAAGGCGAGGCCGCGTATGGACCGTCATTCGCGCAAGAAAAGAGGGCCCGTTATCGCGGCGATTTGCATTGCCGGTTACTATGCGGCGGGCACGGTACTGGTAAGCGCGTTGAATGTCCCCGGCATCGTGAAAATTGCCGTTGTCGCCGCTTCGGTGGCAATAACGGCGGTCACGATTGCGGTTTTGGTTGAACGAATAAAGGAAATTGACGGAGGAGAAGAGGATGATCTTGGTAAATACTGATTACATTTCCGGGAAGGAACTGGAAACGCTGGGGCTGGTGAAAGGCAGCACCATTCAGTCGAAACATCTGGGCAAGGATATAGTCCAGGCGCTGAAATCGCTGGTAGGCGGGGAGTTACGGGCCTACACCGAGATGATGAACGAGGCGCGGGCATTGGCCACCAAGAGGATGGCCGGGGAAGCGGAACAGATGGGCGCGGACGCGGTGGTGAACATACGCTACGCCTCGTCGTCGGTGATGCAGAGCGCGGCCGAAGTGATCGCCTACGGCACGGCGGTGAAGTTTAAGTGAACCAAATGCATATCGACCCGTTCAAAGTAAATGACGTTGTTCCACGGCGGGTGGCTTGACAAAGCGTCCGGTTTCGGTCATCATGCGGATATGACCCTCATGACTATCGAAGACTTGGAAACAACGGCGAGTCTTGCGCGGCTCCGTCTCGACAAGGCGGAGTTGGAACAGGCGTTTCCCGCTTTTGAGCAGATGCTCTCGTTTTTTGCCGATATGCAGGATGCGGATGACGATGCGGCGGCTTTCGGGGCACCGATTGCGGGGTTGTCGCGGGACGCGCGGGAAGGCGAGTCTGCGTTGTTTCGCGGGGACGATCCTGCGGGGGTCGAGCGGTATAATGCGGCGTTTTCACTCAACGAGGCGTTTTTAGAGAATACCGGGGAGCGGGATGGGCCGTTCATGGTCGTCCCCAATGTGCTCTAGTACTATAGAAAGAAGTTTTATAGAAAGAAGCGGAATAGATGAAACTACCGGACGGATTTGAAGCCTACTTCAAGGCTTGGGAAGAAAAAATCGGCGCTTTTCTCCAATGGGCTCCCGAAAAGGCGGGGCCGAGAGCGGTTGCGCCGTCTGCCTCTCCAGATGCCGCGGCATCTGCCGCAGCATGTGCCGCATCCCCGGCACCGGAGGCCGATGCCGTAACACCGGAAGCCGTTGTCTTGGTCGAAGGGTTGCCCTTTGCCGTGAAGGACAACATCGCGGTGAACGGTTGGGCGTTATCCTGCGGCTCGAAGTTACTCGAAAAACTAGTCTCCCCCTACACGGCGACGGCGGTTGAGCGGATCACCGCATCCGGCGCATGGGTCGTGGGCAAGACCAACATGGACGAATTCGGCATGGGGTCGTCCACCGACGCCTCGGCTTTACAAAGAACGAACAACCCGTGGGACATAACCCGTGTCGCGGGCGGCTCGTCGGGCGGGTCGGCGGCAGCAGTCGCGGCGGGAATCGTCCCGTTCGCGCTCGGCTCGGATACGGGCGGTTCCGTCCGCCAGCCGGCGGCGTTTTGCGGTATCGTGGGGTTAAAGCCCACGTGGGGCGCGGTCTCCCGTTACGGCCTTGTCGCCTATGCGTCGAGTCTCGAACAGATCGGCGTCCTTTCCGACACCGTTGCCCGAAACCGCGCTGTCTTTGCGCTGATGCGCGGGGCCGATGTTCGGGATCAATGTTCCCGCGACGCGCCGCCGTCTTCGCCGCCTCTTTACGGAAACAAGGGGAACAAGGCGAAACCCGGCACCATCGGCGTGCTCAAGCCTGAATCTGTGGACAAGGCCATTGCCGAGGCGGTCTTCCGAGAGGGCGGTCAAACCGGCATCTCCTACGGCGGTCTTTCCGAGGCCGTCTACCGGGGCTTCGAGACGGCGAAACAAAATCTCGCCGCGCTCGGCTACAAACTCGTTGACGTGGACCTTCCCTGCTTGAAATACGCCGTCCCCGCCTACTACACAATCGCCACCGCCGAGGCAAGCGCGAACCTCGCCCGTTTTGACGGCATCCGCTACGGACAACGCCCGCCCTTCTCCGAAAACCCCGACGAACTTGTCGAGAAGAGCCGCGACTTGGGGTTTGGCGACGAAGTGAAACTCCGCATTCTGTTGGGAACCTTCGTGCTTCGTTCCGGCTTCCAAGACCGCTACTACCTCCGCGCCCAGCGTATCCGCGCCGGAATCAAGCGCAGTTTTGAAAACCTCCTCGGAACCGAGGACACGGAGGCTGTGCCCGGCCAAGTCGACGCGATTCTTCTCCCCGTGTTCCCGACTCAAGCCTTTGGACGCGGTGATGCGGGCCTTTCCCCCTTCGCCCAAAAAGCGGCCGACATCTACACCTGTTCCGCAAACCTTGCCGGTCTCCCCGCGCTCGCCTTCCCCGCTTCCATTGAGGACGGCCTCCCCGTCGGTGTCCAACTGCTGGGTCGCTCGTTCTCGGAAGGAATGCTTTTCGCCATTGCCGAACAGTATGAAAAAGCGCACCCCTTCCCGCACCCCACAGGCTGGAAACCGTTCTACCCCTCAAGATAGCGCGTCGATGTGCCGAGCAAACAATACCGCATAGCACGCTTTTTGGACGGTACTGTTGAGATAGCGTATCGATGTGCCGGGCAAACACCACCTACAGGCGGCTGTGCTACCAACGCAACGTACTCTCTCAAGGCGACGTACTGCCACAGGCAGGTACTGACTCGGGTAGCAATGCCGCCTTACGGTGGTGTTCACCCGGCCGGAACAATAATACCGAATAGCACACCTCCTTGGGGCGGGAACTGTTTAGCAAGCGGCAACCAACGGGGATAACAACACCGCAGAGCATGCCTCCTTGGGACGGGTGCTGTTTAGCAAGTGGCAACCAACGGGGATAGCAACACCAAACGGCACGCTCTTGGGGACGGGAACTGTTTAGCGAGCGGCTGCCGGTGGGGGCGGCGATACCCCATAGCACACCTTTTGGGCGGGTGCTGTTTAGGAAGTGGCCCCACGTCATTGCGAGGAGCGAAACGGCGAAGCAATCCAGACGAGGGGCGTTCTCCCTGGATTGCTTTGCTCCGCTCGCAATGACGGGAGAACCATTGTCATTGCGAGGAGGCGGCATTTGCCGACGACGAAGCAATCCAGCCGTAGAAAGCCTTCACCCTGGATTGCTTCGCTTCGCTCGCAATGACGGGCGGGGAGCGGGAACTGTTGAGCGGACGGGCGGCGGTAGGGGGAACAACCCCAAACAGTATGACACTGCCGTGGTTATGCGTGGTTTATGCGCCGCGTTTGCCGAATGTTTTCCCCATCGTAAGGGCCCAAGGCGCTTCCTGAATCGTTTCGAGTCCCTGTTTCTGGTAGAACGCGATCGCGTTGGGGTTGTCCATGCCCGCGATCAGATGAACGCCCGGACAGCCTCGGCGTTCCAGTTCCTCGAAGAGGGCCGCGAGGAGTTTCGCGCCCAAGCCTTGCCGCTGGTAGGCGGGTAAGAGGTCGATGTGGAGGTGGGCCGGATAGGACCGGAACCACGGCGGACAGGGGTCAACGATGAGCGGACTGTATAAATGGTTGCGTATCAACCGCTCAAAGTCGGTACGAATCTTTTCGGGGGGATACGGGTTCTGGTACCGCCTCTGGAGGGGCGGAAGCCACTCCAGTGCCAGCCAGTTCCGAAACGCGATGGTGTCTTCCGTTGCGACGATGTAGCCTTGAGGAAAACGGTCTTCCACGACAAAGCACAGCCCCGGATCGTGGAAGAAGTAGGGTGCCGCATAGTACTGCCCCAGCAGGAAGGGATCGTGAAAAGAATCGGAGGCATCCTTGCCGTTGTCCCCGGTCTTTAAGCAGATTTCGTAGAGGTACGGAACATCCGCCCCGTGCGCTTGCCGTATAAACGCTGCCATATATACTCCTCTCAAGAAGCACTGATTTATGCAATCGAGAATATGCCGATTTTCGCCGACATTGCCAACGGACACGGCGTCAGGTTCATCAGCGTTTCTCGATTTGCATTTTTCAAGTATACCTCTTTTTTCCGATTTACGCAATGTTTCTTTAGAGTCCGTTCAAAATCTCAGCAAAAGGGGGAACGCCTTCCCCCTCGCTACGGCCAACTCAAACCATCGCGGGGTATACCCCGCGATGGTTTGAGCCGTCCTCCGCTACCCCTTTCAACGGGGGTCAGACCCCCGTAAC
>JAISZQ010000173.1 GCA_031269165.1 Spirochaetaceae bacterium | reverse complement strand
CCATTAAGTATTGCCCCCACATATTTTTTATGCTGTTCATCAAGGTATGTCGGCACACCTTGTATTAGCGCGTCATTTTTTTCACGTTTATCAGCCAATAAACCAAGTATTTCAAATTGTTCGGGATTATATTTATCCAAAAAGGTTATGGGAACGCCCATCACGCCGTCATAGTCCTGTGGTATGTCAGAAACTTTGCCCACTTCTATGGCATCGTAGTTGTCATATTTCGGGAATTCTTTTGGGCTGTAATTCTTGTAAAGAACAATCTCCTCGTGGCGCTTTTTGATGTCAAAGTTGGTAAACCAAGCCGCTTGCGACCTGCCTTTTACAACACCGTCCACTATCCGGTAGGAACTGCCCTCTTTCTTGTCGGCTATTGCTTTTTTCGCAAAATCATCGGGAACATTAAACAACATATCTACGCCCATTGGCGTATACCCTACCCATAATTTATTTTCCTTAATAAATTTAAAAACCTCTTTATAGGTAATCGCGTTTTTATTCCCGATAATAATAAATTTCTTTTCGTATTCTATCAGTTGCGTTACATATTCCCTGAACAGGCTGAACGGCGGATTGGTGCAAACAATATCCGCCTGTTTCAACAGTTCGATACATTCAGGAGAACGGAAATCGCCATCCCCTTTCAAAACGCCCCATTCATTCTGTCTGATAAACGTGTCATAGTCCGTGATTACATCATCGGTTCGGTTTGTGCCGTCATAAATGCAATAGACGGCCTGTTCGTCGAGGTTTTGGCTGAATAAATCGGGGTTCAGGTTTTTATAACAGGTGGCGATAAGCCGCTTTAATCCAAGGAAGTGGAAATTCGCGTAGAAGTAATAAAAAAATTTACTCACCCGCGGGTCATCGCAGTTACAGAGAATGACTTTCCCTTTAAAAAGCGGCCGATAATGGATCAGTTCCTTCTCAATATCAGAAAGCTGGGTGTAGAATTCGTCGTTTTTTATCCTTTTTGCATCATGCAAATCTTTGTTCGCCATACCAAAGCCTCCCCTTTGCCTTGCTTAAAGGCTATTCCTTTTCAGCCAAATAGTCAAGCGGTCAACTCCCCTATCGCTCATATCGTATAGTCCGTCTCCTGGTTGATGTCGTACTGAAACATTGCGAGGATGCGTTCCTGAATTTCCGTCAACTCGGCGTCGGTGCGGGCGCGGGGGCGTTTGACCATCACCGGGAGGCGATTGCGGATCGAGCCGGGGCCGGGGGAGAAGACAATCACCTCGTCGGAAAGGTAGACCGCCTCCGGCGTGTCGTGGGTAACGAGAATGATGGTGATGGGCTTGCCGGTGTCTCCGGTCTCGTTCCAGAGCCTCAAGAGCTCGTCTTGCAGTTTTTCGCGGGTGAGGGCGTCCACGGCGGCGAAGGGTTCGTCCATGAGGATGATTTTCGGCTCCACCGAGAGTGCCCGCGCCAGGGCCAGGCGTTGGCGCATTCCGCCGGAAAGTTGGGAAGGATATTTGTGGGCCGAGGCCGCGAGGTCTACCTTGTGCAGATAAAAGTAGGCCTTCTCTTCGAGTTCCCGCTTTTTTAGTTTGGCCGGGCCGGTTTTGTCCGCGTTCCGCAGTTTAAGGGCAAAGACCACGTTTTGCAACGCGGTCATCCAGGGGAACACCGCGTAGTCCTGAAAGATCATGGCGATGTCGTGTTTGGGGCGGTCGCGGAACACGCCGTTGGCAAGGGGCGAGATGAAGCGGTAACGGCGGCGATAGGCGATCTGTTCCTTGCGGGTGGCGGGCAGGGGTTCCAGTACGAGTTTGTCGTCAATGTGGATGGTACCGTCCGTGGGGGCCTGGAGGCCCGCGAGGATTTCGAGAAACGTCGACTTGCCGCAACCGGAGGGCCCCAAGATGGAGATGATCTTCCCGTCGGGGATCGTGAGGGACACGTTGAGTACCGCCGTGAGTCCCTCGGCGAGACCCTTGTCATTGACCACCGAGAAAAATTTGCCGATACTTTTTACTTCAATCATGGCGGCAATCCGTTCCTGAACCGTGCCGAGGATAATTCAGGCGGGGGTTTTGGACGGCTATCACTTTGGCAAACAGATAACCGTAGGTTGGCCCGTCAACGGCAATCACGGGGGCGATGTTTTGGGCGGCTTTATGTTTTGCGATAAACCCCGAACCGTTGGGGCCGGCTTTGGGCGTGGTTTCCGTCCCTTTTTTATCAAGCGCGCACGCTTCTTCTTTGGTCATGCTCGGCATCGTTTTTTTCCTCTGTTTTTAATCAACGGCAAAAGATTTTTCCCGCGTTTCATCGCAGGGAAAACGTTGATCGTGTCTTCATTAAGGCACTGGTCTTGAGTATACCCTCTTTCCCGCCAAAAGGGAAGCACTCGTCCCTCCCTCCCGCAGCAGGCAGCAGTTCAAACGGGGCGGCATCATCAAGCGGCTAGCGGGCGGACAGGTTTTGCGCGATGGCGAGGAGGGTTTCGCGGGTGTTGAGCGCGGGGTCGTCGATGGCCGCCTGGAGCAGTTCGTTCAGGATAACGCCGAGGCGTTTCCCCGGACTGAGCCCGGCGGCGATGAGGTCGTTGCCGTTGACCGCGAGGTCTTTAAGGCCGAGTGCCGTGCTCTTTTCCAGCATGGTTTCGATACGGCAACGCAGGGACTCAAGGCTTGCGGGATTCGGGGTCGAGAGAGCGGTCGCGTAGGCGTCGCAGAGGCGCAGCCTGAAGAGGTCGTTCAGGACGGAGGGCCCCACGCGGATATAGAAGCGGCGGACGGCGGCCTCTTTCCATGTGTCATCGTAGTGGAACATGTGTTCCTTGATGAGGTGGACGACCTGCGCGGTCAATGCGTTGGGATAACGGAGGCGGCGCATCAGGGTTTCCGTCATCTCCGCCGATCGCCGCTCGTGCTGGTAGAAGGTCCAGATGCCGAGAGCGTCTCTTGCCGCCGTCTGGGGCTTCCCGATGTCGTGGAACAGGGCGGCCAGCCGGACAGCGAGGGGATAGTCGTAGGCGGCGGCGTATTCCAGGGCGTGGAATGAATGGTCGAGCACGTCAAAGATGTGGCGGCCTTTCTGTTCGACGTTTCTACAGGCGGCAAGTTCGGGGAGAACGAGGCGGAGTAAGCCGGTTCCTTCCATGTATAGTAACGCGCGCAGGGGAGACGGGGCCATCAGGGTCTTGTCAAACTCGTCACGGATACGTTCGACCGAGACCTTTGCCGTCGTTTCGAGCGCGCCGGGGATGGCATCGAGGATGGCTGTATCAACGATGAATCCGGTCTGCGCCGCGAAACGGAAGGCGCGTAACGGACGAAGCCCGTCCTCGGCAAACCGGGTGGCGGCGTCCCCGACCGCACGGATGAGGCCGCGCCGAATGTCGTTCCGCCCGCCAAAGGGATCGACGAGGCGTTTCCCCGCCGGGAGTTCTAACGCGATGGCGTTCATCGTGAAGTCCCGCCGCGACAGGTCTTCTTCGATGGTTGCCGCTTTCGTTACCGTGTCGGGGTGGCGGCCGTCCGAGTAGGCGGATTCCGTCCTGAACGTGGTTGCCTCAAGAGAGAAGCCCTTGTACCGTAGGGTAACGGTGCCGTGCTTGATGCCTGAGGGGATCACCTGGGCCCCGCGTACCGGACGGAACATCTCCCGCACGTCCTCCGCGTCCACGGAGACGGCCAGATCAAAGTCATGCGCCGCCTTCCCGCGCAGGCTGTCCCGCACCGCGCCGCCCACAAGGTACACTTCGCTCCCGTTTTGCGCGAATATTTCGGCAACGTCCCGCACCGGCGATGGGATTTTCACCGCGTTATCCGGCCTTCTTTGGGGGGATGGGGTCTTAGGGGCGTCGCCCCTAGGAGAGGGGGGTGCCGGAAGACGCGGCTGGAGGCAGGGGGGAGGCTTCCCCCCCTTTGAAAATTGATAGTACATAATTGAACGTGCATGATGAGCGGGTTTTGAGGATTGCGCGTTCTGTTACCATCATTTTCCATTATCCATTTCCCCTTTTCAATTCGCGCGAGCGCGCCTCTAACTCGTAACGGTGAAGCGGAACTCCCGCGAGACCTTCGCGCCCGCTTTCAGGGTAAGGGGCACGACGACCGTAACGCTCGTTGACTGGTAGCGGCCCGCCGTCGTGTTGGCCCCAAGCAGGGCGTCAAAGGGCTTGTCGGACGAAAAGCGAATGATCGTCTCGTTGGACAAGTCCTGAAACTGATAGCCGTCAATGCTGGACGAGTGGTAATCGCTCGCGGCAACCTGCGCCCGTTCGTCGCCTTTCAGGGCAAATACCCGCAGACGGTCTTCGCCGTTTCCCGCAAAGGCAAGATGCAGTTCGGGGCAGAAGAGCAGCCGCTCCTCCGTCGCTCTCCGGTTGGAGATCGTGTAACTCACCACGAGCGCGTCCTTCATCAGGCGGTAGGTCTTCTCAATGCCGATATGGGCGAAGGCCGTCTGCCGAGCCATCAGCCCTGGAGGCGCCACCTGCCGTGGAGGCGTTATGGGCTCGTCGTGCCGTGAAAGAGTATCGGCCCCCTTCGGGGGCACGAGGGGGTTCTCTTCTCCGTAGGGGGCCGCGCCTCCCGCGTTCACTCCCCCGAAGGGGGACGCCGTTGCCCGTTCTCCTTGCAACACGCCCAAGGAAAGCCCCTGAGGGGCCGGCAGGGACAGCGTAAGCCGCTGTTTGGCGCGGTCGGAACCGGTTTCTTTCCACCACTCCTCGCCGCAACGGCGGACACGCTCCGGGGGGATCGCGTCGAGCACTGCCCGCACCGTGTCGCCGGAACCGATCTTGACCGCCGGGGCTATATCGCCGGGATACAGCGTCTCGACGAAAGAACGGCGGCCAAACGAGTCGATGTAGTTCCAGCATACCGGCAGGTAATCGATGCCGAAAATGTGGCCGCCCTTCCGGTGGGCGTAGACGCTGAGGGCGTTCCCCCGGAAAATGTCCTCCTGAACGCCGTCGAAGTCAAAGTCAAAACTGTACAGCGCGTTGACGGTCTTCTTTGCCTCGCGTGTCATCCGCTCGGCGGAAAGCAAGGCCCGGTAGGCGGCGTGGCGGAGCGCGGGGTTGGTAATGGTGTAATGCGATGACGAACGGTAGAGGTTACCGCACTGCGCCTTGTAGACTTCGTGCAGTGCCGCGTGTTTCCGCTCGCGGTCGCCGCGTAACTGCCGCACGAGGTCGCCGGTGAACACCATCTTCGCGTAAATGGTATTCGCCTCGGGACATTCGGTCAAAAAGTTTTTCTCCTGGCCACAGGAAAAATAGAGTTTTCTCATTGATTGATTGCCATTCCCGGTCAGTTCTTCGCGGAACCGCGCCGGAGTCGTCCAGTCGACCTCACGATCCGGCGAGAGGCTCTCCTCCAAAAACGCGCAAATATCCCCGTGCGCGTCATTCCCGGAAAACCGCTCAGGAAAAATCGTATACACGCCGTTTTGTCCGCGTTCCCCGATCAGCGCAAAGAGATCCCCCACCGTTACAGACGGCCCGTTCCCATCTTGTTCCGCCCCATCGCGCCCCGCATTGCGTGCGGTATCGTTTCCCGCCGCATAGTGCGCCGTGCCGAAGGGGAGCACGGGGAACACCGTGATAAGCGACCCCTGGTTCTCGGTGTAAACCGGCTGCCCAAGATCGGCGGACTTCACCCCGGCGGCGGCAAAAAAACGTTCCGGCAGGAACGTGTAGGCGATCGCGCAGTTGGCGAGCGGCGTCACGACACTCTGTTCCCAGCACGAGCCGGAAATCCATGCGCCCGCCGACCGCCTCCCGAAGTGCTTGCGGATATAGGTAGACAGCATCTCGACCTGTCCCGTCCGGTCCTGCGGCGTGAGAAGATGCATCGCCGGTTCATAGAACCCGCCCGAAAGAATTTCGATCTGCTTCCGCTTGAGCATCTCGCGGATAAGGTCAAAAAACTCCGCCCGCCGTCGCTCAACCCAGTAGAGCAAGGGCCCCGAATAGTGCAGTACCGCCGGGATCCGGGGATAACGGTAAAGCGCGGATAGAAAAGGCTTCAGCCGCTCATTGTACGCCGTCTCGTACTCCGTTTCTGCCAAACCATCCGGTACGTGACAATGCGAACCAAGAATAACAGACACTGGTTGCATAACGTACTAGTTTACCCCGCATAGCGTTATTTGTTAAGAGGGGGCCGTGCGGGCGTTGCGCGCAGGGTGAATCTTGAGCGCCGTTTGACAGGATAACGGGTCGACGGGGATAGCGATACCGCAGAGCGCGTTTTTTTGGGCGGGTACCGTTTAGCAAGCGGCAATCGGCAGGGACAGCCACACCAAACAGCACGCCCTTTGGAGCGGGTACCGGGTAGGAAGTGGTTCCCGTCGGGGAGAGCAACACCACAGAGCACGCCTCTGGGCGGGTACTGTTGAGCAAGTAGCAACCCAACCAACGGGGATAACAACACCGCAGAGCACGTTTTTTTGGGCGGGTGCTGTTTAGAGAGCGGTTACCGACAGAGATAGCCACACCACACGGCACGCCTCTTGGAGTAGGTACCGTTTAGTGAGCGGCCCTACGTCATTGCGAACCCGAAGGGTGAAGCAATCCAGACGAGGCGGCCTTTCCACTGGATTGCTTCTCTTCGCTCGCAATGACGGACGGGGACTGTTACTCAAACGGCAACCGACGGGGAAGCAACACCAAACAGCACGCCTCCTTGGGGCGGGTACTGCTTAGCAAGCAACAGTCGGCGGGGATAGCCACACCGCAGAGCACGCCTCTGGGCGGGTACTGTTTAGATAGCGGCAGTCGGCGGGGGTAGCCACACCAAACGGCACGCCTCTTTGGGCGGGTGCTGTTTAGAGAGCGGCTGGCGGTGGGGTAGCCATACCACAGAGCACGCCTCTGGGCGGGTACTGTTTAGCGGGCGGGTGGTGGTGGGGTAGCCATACCACAGAGCACGCTTTTTGGACGGGTGCCGTTTAGAGAGCGGCTGTCAGCGGGGGTAGCCACACCGCATAGCACGCCTCTGGGCGGGTACTGTTGAGCAATCGGCAATCGGCAGGAGTAGTCGCGCCAAGCAGCATGCCTTTGGGCGGGCGCTGTTTAGCAAGCGGCAATCGACAGGGGTAGCAACACCAAGCAGCACGCCTTTGGACGGGTACTGTTTAGCGAGCGGCAACCGACAGGGACAGTCACACCAAGCAACACGCTTTTGGGCGGGTACCGTTTAGCAAGCGGCAATCAGCAGGGGTAGCCGCGCCAAGCAGCACGCCTTTGGGCGGGGGCTGTTGAGCAAGCGACAACTGATGGGGAGAGCAATACCAACGTGGGGCCGCTCAGAAAAAAAGCCCCCGCCAAACGGGAGCCCGTTCGGCGGGGGGCTTACTCGGCTAAGGCAAACTTCTTTGTCCGTGCGCCGGGTTACACGTGACGATTACGGTGTAACTTGGTTCCAACCGCCTGGAAGGTCGGTTGGAATGCCAAGATGCGTAAACGATGTGTCATGGTTAATCTGCATGCCTGTGGGATAGTTGATCTTCTTCGTTGTGAAATTCACGATGAGGTCGGTACTTTCATTGCCCCAGACAAAGCGGGAGTTGTTGTTTTCGATGGGGGACTCTTCTCCGCTCACCTTGCGTGTTATCAGATGTTTGCCCCATGTCCCGGTCTGGACGATGCTGCCGTTGGGCTTCACCACGATCTGGCCCGTGCTTCCCACTGTTGCGGCATTCTTAAAGATGTTGCCGCCCTGGAGTTGGGAGTACGCGTTGATGGTCAGTTTTCCCGTGATTTTCACCGAGCCGCCGGCTCCGTAGGTGTCCGCGCTGACGGCCCCGGCGAGGAGGATGTTGCCCCCGCCAGCACCATCGGCACCCTCCTTAGTTTCTACCTCACCCGCGATGACAAGCTGTTCCTCCTTGTAGATACCCAGGGTGCTGGAGCCGACCTTGCTGATGACCGCGCCGTTTCCGCCAATGGTGATGACGTTCAGATCGCTCGCCGTCGCACCTTTAGGGATTGTTACTAAATAAAATTGACAACTAAAGGTTAGCAACAACAGAGTAATTCCATTCACCATGAAAATCAGCCTTAATAATGTTTAGTTTCTCAAAATCTTCATCGGTGATTT
>JAISZQ010000169.1 GCA_031269165.1 Spirochaetaceae bacterium | reverse complement strand
CACCCCCCTCGACTGAGGCCCTATACCGGTGCTGACCGGGCTGATATGGGGCTTATTCCGGTCGCGTGGGGGGGGGGCCACCCGCGATAAGGGAGGGGGTCACGAGGAACTTATTTTTCAACAACACCGTTTTTTGCATAACCAGCCTTTCTTATATACCCCGGCACTGTTGCCGGGCAATCATGGATATAAGTATACCACACACGAAAAACTTTGTCAAGGGGTGCCCCGCAGAAAACGTGAAAAAAGCATAGTTTGTTGCGATAAAGCCGGGGCGGTACGGTTCCCCCCGCTGATTGCCGCTTCCGAAACAGAACCCGCCCAGAGGCGTGTTGCCGCGACCAGAGTACTTCTCCTTGAAAAACATCAATTGTTATTGTCTGTGGCAGCGTCATTTACTCTGTTTTACGGTGCTTGCCGATTGAGGCCGTGCCAAAACGTGCGGTTTTGGAACAGGTTCGATTAAAAAAGGAAACGACATTGCCCGGAGAACAGCTCACTTGACATAGTTGTTTCCCCGTTCTATGGTATCGTGTATCATTATGTTTTCCAAGTTGCCGCCGGAAACCTGCCGGACTCTTGCCGGTGTCTCGCGTATTATCGACGAGATAGCGCCCATTCCGGCGCGGTTCCGCAAAGACATCGGTAAAAACATTCGGGATTTATCGGAACTGCTTACCTCGCGCCGCCCGTTGTTGACCGGACACTACATAGGGAATCCCGCCCGTTTTTCCGCGTACCTGCGTTACTTTTTCCCGTGGAATCTTTTCCGCCTGTGCAAGATCTTTGCCGGAGAAGACGCGCTTTTCCAAGAAAGCGCGCTTTCCCAAAAAGGCGGGGCGGGATTACTTTTTCTCGAGTCTCATGTTGACGATGACGGCCCGATCCTCATTGCCGATTTCGGTTCCGGCCCGCTGACCCTTCCCGCCGCGCTTTGGATTTCGATGCCGTCTTTGCGTAAAAAAAAGATAGAGTTCCGCTGTTTTGACATTAATCGGCAGATTCTCAAGACCGGCGAGCGGTTGTTTGCCGGGATAACCGGAGAAAACCCGGGAACGCCGCCCGGTAACTGGAGTATAAAGACCATCGCTTCTTCGCTGACGGAAGCCCGCCTCGAAAAGAAGCAGACCCTGGTGACGGCGGTGTATGTCTACAACGAATTGTTTCGGAAACTCAACGCGGCCGACGGGGACGCGCTGAGTACCTTCGCGGACGGCGAAGCGGCGCGGCTTTCTTCGTTTTGCGGCGAAAACGGCGCGGTGCTGATTGTGGAGCCGGGGGTTCCACGAAGCGGCGAGTTTATCGCGCATATACGGGACCGTTTCATCGAGCGGGGTTTTTCGATTGACGCGCCGTGTACCCATCATACGGACTGCCCGATGCGGACGAGCAAGATTCAAAACCGCGCCGCGAAATGGTGCCACTTCACGTTTTCGACCCGCGAAGCGCCCCAGGCCCTGCACGATCTTTCCCGCATGGCGCATCTTCCCAAAGAACGCGGCGCGGTAAGTTTTTTGCTGGCAAGAAAGGGCGCGGACAAGAGAAGCGCGTCTCCAAAGCGAAACGGCATTCGGGTGATAAGCGATACGTTTCCCCTGCCGGACACTCGTTACGGCTGTTACGGTTGCTCGGAAAAGGGGCTGGTTTTGCTGGCCGGCAGCCGCACGGGAATCGAACATCTGCGAAGCGGCACCGTCATCTCCGCGCGCGTCTCAGGGACGGAACCCCGCGACAAAAAAAGCGGCGCGCTTGTCCTGGATGCGGCCTCTGCGCGTTACGCTGAAACCGCGCCGGGGGGCTAAGAGCCTGTTCAGAATCTTTTCAAAGCCTGTTAAAAAACCCAGAAAAAGGGGGAAGTCTCCCCCTCGCTCCGGCCCTGCGGTCCACCGCTACCCCCTCTGGGGGGTTACCACCCCCGCAACGCCCCCGAATCACAGCGGAGGCTTACATCCCGTGGGGTTATTGAACAGGCTCTAACAACGGCACTTTGGCCCGGCGGGTTGCGGGGAGAACGGGTATCGGTGTCCCCCTTCGGGGGCAAGAGCGCTCTCTCTGGATTGCTTCGTCGCTTTGCTCCTCGCAATGACGAGGTTGCCTGTCCTCGCAACGACGGGGTTGCCTGTCATTGCGAGCGGGCGGCACATTGCCGAGCGAAGCAATCCAGAGGCGAGACATTCTCCCCCCGAAGGGGGGCCGGAGCCGGGGGCGTTGCGGGGGTGGGAAACCCCCGCAGAGGGGGTAGCGTAAGACGCGCAAACCCTTTTGGAACCTGTAGGGGTTTGCGTGGCTGGAGCGAGGGGGAGACTTCCCCCTCATGAGATATTCTTAAGGAGAAGCACTATATCATAGTAAATGAGGCTGTTCCCCTCATCCCGCTCTTTCCTATTTTTTCCGCGCCGCGTATTTTCGCATATCAATCGCAATGGCTATGATGATGATGGAGCCCTTTATTACATTCTGCCAATACGGGCTCACGCCGATAAAGGTAAGTCCGTAACTTATGACGTTAAAAATGATGACGCCGGCGAAGACGCCGCCTACTTTGCCGATGCCGCCCGACAAGGAACAGCCGCCGATGATACAGGATGCGATCGCGTCAAGTTCGTAGGCGCTGCCGTAACCGGTGGTCGCGCTTCCGGTGCGGGCCGCTTCTAGCGATCCTGCCAGGCCGTACATCGCTCCGGCAACGGCAAACGTAATCATCTCAATTTTAAGCACGCTTATACCGGAGACTCGCGCGGCCTCGCGGTTTCCGCCGACGATAAAAAGTTCGTGCCCGAAACGGGTTTTGGTTTGTAAAAACCAGATCAACGCCATGCAACTGATGGCGATAATCGAAACATAGGGAATGTTAAAAACAGAACCGGTGCCCAGATTGCTGAATGAGGCAAGATAGCCGCCCAAAGGCTGCGAGCTGTTGGGAGGCCGGTTGAAATACAGGCTGTTCATGCCGAGGAATATCATCTGACTGCCCAATGTGGCAAGGAAAGCGGGGACGCGCAATTTCGCCACGACAAAGCCGTTGAACAGGCCCCCGGCGGTTCCCACCAGCATGGCGGCGAGAATGGGCACGAAAATCGGCAATTCCGATAAGTTGGGCCAATACTTCAGATAGTAGGACGCGCTCTGGGCAAGCGTCCCGGAGATAACTGCGGCAAGTCCCAGCATCCTGCCGCCTGATAGATCCGCTGAACCCAGCACACAGATGAGCATACACCCAAGCGCAACGATAATACGCACGGAACTCTGCATCAGAATATCCCGCAGTACCCGAAAAGACAGAAACTTGGGCGATATGATCGCTATGATTATGATAAGCGACAAGAGTATGACAAATATCGCGTTTGCGAACACAAAATCACGTATTTTATTCCGGTTAATTGCAATCATTTAGATTTGTTCTCCTTGATATGCGCTTGCGTAATACATCACCTTTTCTTCGGTGGCTTCCGTTCTGTCAAGAATGCCGGATAACCGCCCCTCGCACATCACCAGTATTCTGTCGGACATTCCCAGCAACTCAGGCATTTCCGAACTTATCATGATGACGCATTTCCCTTCCGCCGCAATGGATTCCATAAACGTGTAAATCTCGTATTTTGCCCCGACGTCGATGCCACGGGTCGGTTCGTCGAGAATGAGTATGTCAGGAACGGTGAGCAGCCAGCGGCCCAGAAGCACTTTTTGTTGATTGCCGCCGGAAAGAAACTGTATTTGTTGTTTGATGGACGGTGTTTTGATGGACAGTGCCGAAACATATTTTTCCGTATCGGCCCTGCGTTTCCCGCTGTCGAGCAGGATAAGTTTTTTCAGGTATTGCCGGGGATGGGCCGTCCCGTTCGCGGCCAGCATATTTTCAAGGAGGGAAAGCATGGCGATGATTCCCGTTGCGCGCCGGTCTTCCGTCAAAAGCGCAAAACCGTTGCGGATGGCCGCTCTCGGTGTCGTATTGCGAATAGGCCGCCCGTTCAGAATGATTTCCCCGGAGGCCAGAGACCGCAATCCGAAAATCGCCTCCATTAATTCCGTCCGCTGAGCGCCCACGAGCCCGCCGACTCCCAGGATTTCGCCGCGTCTGAGCGTGAAACTCACGTCTTTGAACGACTGCGCCGAAATTGACGTGAGGTGACGGACCTCAAGATACACGTCTGTCGGCGCGCGCTTCCTTTCCGGAAAGCGGTTTGTCATTTCGCGGCCCACCATGCGCTTGATGATGAGGTCCGACGTCAGTTCCGATGCGGACCAGCATCCCACCAGCGTCCCATCCCGCATGATCGAAACTTCATCCGCGATCTCAAGTATCTCGTCAATTTTATGCGAGATGTACACAATTGCGGTGCCCTGCGCGGTCAGTTTGCGAATAATTTTGAACAAAAGCGCCGCCTCGGTTTCCGTAAGGGAGGAGGTCGGCTCGTCCATGATGATGATTTTTGAATTGAGCGAGACGGCGCGGGCAATTTCTAAAAGCTGAATGTGCGCGACCGAAAGGTTCCCGGTCATTTCCACAGGGTCAAGATTGATTTCAAGTTCCGCAAGCAGGTTGACGGTCTGCTCATACAGTTTTTTGCTGTCAACGATATGAAGCCCGGCGATTGTTTTACAGGGAAGGTTGCCCATCCACAAGTTTTCCATCACGTTGCGGGTACGGACAGGGTGCAACTCCTGATGTATCATCGAGATTCCCTGGTCGATAGCGTCTTTCGCGCAGGAAAGCCGCGCTCGTTGCCCGCTTATCAGAATCTCGCCTGAATCCGGCTCGTAGAGCCCATACGCGCATTTCATCAGCGTCGATTTACCGGCGCCGTTTTCCCCCATGAGAGCGTGGACGCTCCCCGGCCGCACGCGCAAAGAAACCTTGTCCAGCGCGCGTACACCAGGAAACGTCTTTGTAATTTCATTCATGCAAAGAACTGCGTCCACCTGATAATTCCTTGATCTTAATACGCGGCGTCTGCCGTATTGCCGGCGTCAATCGCCACAAAGTCGATGTAGACGTGATGTCCCACAACGCGGGTTCCCGGTATAGCGAGGGTCGCGTCATTGATCGCTTTCCCCTCAAGCAAAAGCTTCATCACTTTGTACGTGGCGTTGCCGAGGATGACCGGGTTGTTCAACGCCGTGCCCAGCATCGTACCGTCTTTTATCGCCTGTACCGCGACCGCTGTCGCGTCTACGCCGATGACCGGAATGAAACTGTCAGGCCCCTTGAAAAATCCGGCGGCTTTCAGTGCTTCAATCGCGCCAAGCGCCATGTCGTCGTTACATGCGAAAATAAATTCAACGTCGTCCCGCCGGGCTTGCAGTATTGACGCGACCTGATTCTGCGCTTCGTTACGCTGGTAGGAACAGATGGCTTCCTGCACAAGGTTCGTCGAAACGCCCGCTGCTTGAATACCCTCGATTGAGTATTTCGCCCGAGCCTGCGTGTCGTAATGGTCAACAAGACCGAGAAGCATCACATAATCCAGTTTTCCGTTCTTGTTCCGGTCGGCTTCGGGATGCGCCTTCCAATACTTAACCGCGTGTTCAGCCATGATTTGTCCAGACTGGTCGGCCACGGACGAAATGTGATACACGGGCTCGTAGAGGGCAAACTCCGCCTCGCTGGGGCTGTCGCTGTTCACGATGATCAGAGGTATGCCGTTACTTTTGGCTTGGTTTATCAACTCGGCCTTGCCGTTAAAGTTGAGGTTGTTCACGGCAAGAATGTTTACCCCCTGGGTAAGCAGGTTGTTCACGTTGCTCGTCTGTGTCGGAATTTCCCCCAGACTGTCCGCCTCACGGATGACAATCGCGCCGTCAGTCTGCGCCGCTTTGTTCAGCGTACTGCGCGCGTTTGCGATAAACGTGTCCGCGAAGTTATACCACGACACCCCCGCAACAGGTTTACCCTGCCCCTTGTCGCCCTTTCCACCCGCGAACACGCACGGCGCGAACGCGAGAACAAAAAAAGCCGCTAAAACCATCTTCCTCTGTGTTAAAATTTTCATAAATCCTCCAAATGCGGTCTATTCCCGCTGCCAAATTGTATATCCCAACCGTCCGGAGACGGATTGAAACCAGTGCCGGTCATGCCCAAAACGCGATCATCGTGCCGGGGCAAAAAAACAGGAATCTTGAAAAACGAGAATAAGGTTAGGTATGGAATGGGAAAAAGCGTCCGGTCAGAAGCAGGCCGCAGAGTCAGGTTGCGGGGGGGGGGGGCTTCTATTCCCCCTAAAATTTTATAAGGGAAAATTTTTAAAAAAATCACACACATTATAGGAACCCCCTTGCCCATTTTTTTGCGGCTTTCAAAGCCACACGATAATATTATACTTCCCCCCGAACGATTTTGTCAAGCATTTTTTTTGAAAAAATGCAAAAAAAAGACACAAAAATCACCGATTCAGGCGAAGATGACCGCAAACAGCCGCTTATACTGAGAACCTGTTCAAAATCTCATCAAAAAGGGGGAAGGGGGAAAGCCTTCCACTGTCAACAACTTAAGGATTTTGGTCCGCGAATAGCGCGAATAAATACGAATGATACATACCCATCAGCACGTATTCGCGGACATTCGTGGACAAAAAAACTAAAAATCTGTGTAATCCGTTGACCACTCTTATATTCCATTTGCTTAAGTTGTTGACAGGGGGAAGTCTCCCCCTTCGCTACGGCCAAGCTCAAACCATTGCGGGGCATACCCCGCAATGGTTTGAGCCGTCCTCCGCTATCCCCCTCAGCGGGGGTTTCCCACCCCCGCAACGCCCCCGGATCACAGCGGAGACTTGCGTCCCGTGGGGTTTTTGAACAGGCTCTTAGGGGAACGAGTCGGCAAGCGGCTACGCCACGGCGGAAAACGTCCGCATAGCGCGCGTTGCGCGAATGGTAAAGGGAGAATTGAAAATGGATAATGCCGTGTCTTGGGCGATGGACGTTCCCCTCCAATCATTTTCCATTATCCATTTATCATTTTCCATTCGCGCGAAGCGCGCTTGCATACTTGTCACAAAGGTGGTAGAATAAAGTATGGACATTATCATAGAGTTCAATCCGGCTGCGTTCAAACATAACATAACGGAAACCAACATTCGGATAGCGGTAGAAAAATGTATCTATGATAGAGCCATGCCGGGGGAAGATAACAAGCATTTATTACTGGGCTTCGATGGTAATGCCAATGTTCTTGAAATAATGTATAATGTTATCGATGACCATTCAGTCAATATATTTCACGCGATGAAGTGCCGTAAGGCGTACTATTCGCTGGTAACCTTTTAGGAGAACTTATGCCGAGAATGACAGACGAAGAAGCGGACGCTCTTGACGAATACTACACCCGGAATACCATTATGCCCGACCCTGACAAACCAGGGTTCTTTGCGCGGCATACGGAAATGTTTGTCGGCGTTGACCCGATGACCGCCGCATGGCTCCGCGCCAAAGCCGCCGCCGCCCACACCACTTCTGCCCAGATTATCGGCGAACTGGTTCGCAAAGAACTGGCCTCCGCATAGCGCGGCCCCCCAGGGGCTTCTCTTGGGCGCGTCGTGTGGGGAACGGGCGTCGGTTTCCCCCTACGGGGGAGTGAACGCGGGGTCATTGGCCCCGAAGGGGCTTTCCTTGGACGATGGACGTTCCCCTTCAATCATTTTCAATTTACCATTCACCATTATCCATTCGCGCGAAGCGCGCCAAGCGCGCGTTTCGCCGTCTGTTTCGATGACGATTTTGTAGGCGCGGAGAAAGGAGCCGCCGTGCCGGGGAGCGCCGCCGTATTTTTTGTCGCCGCAGAGGGGGTGGCCGTGGAGGGCGCACTGGACGCGGATTTGGTGGGTCTTGCCGGAGGAAATTTCCGCTTCGATGAGCGTGCCGCCCTCTCCGGCTTCAAGCGGGCGGATGCGGGTAACGGCCCGTTTCGCGGGTTCGCCCGGGCGTGCGGCGCGGGTCTTTCTTGTTTCTTGGTCGCGGACGAGGAAGTCCTCCCAGACTTCCTCCTGTTCGATGGTGCCGCAGACGAGGGCGAGATACTGCTTTTTGACAAGACCCTGCTGGGTCGCGTGGGTAAAGAAGCGGGCCCCTTTGAGGCTTTTGCCGAATACGACGAGCCCGCTGGTGTTCCGGTCAAGGCGGTGAAGCGGGCCCGGACGAAACGAGAGGGAGGCGGGAATCCTGTCCGCAAGGTAGGCGGACACGCGGGACGCAAGGCTTTCTTCACCGTCCTTGTTGCTGTGGGTGAGTAAACCGTGGGTCAGTAGACCCATTGGCTTATCGACCACGAGTAAATCGTCGTCTTCATACACGATGCGGAGGGCGGGGCCGGACGGCGCGGGTTTTTCCCGCTGGGCAACGGGACGGACGGGCGGCGAGATTGGGACGGGGGATTGCGCCGCGCGGGTCACGGTGATCACGTCTCCCGATGCGACCCGGTATGCGCCGTCCCGCGCCTTTCCGTTGACCCGCACCTTCTTTTCGCGCAACAACCGATTGATAAACGAGAGGGGAAACGCGGGGAAGTGTTTGCGGAGGATGCGGTCCAGCCGCCGCCCCGCGTCGTTCTCTTTCGCTTCAAGCGGTTCCGGCAACGCCGCGTGCAGGGCGGGCGGCGTGACGGGACTGCTCGTGGGTGCGTCCGGTTTCTCGTTCATGTTTAGGGGAAATACCGCTCCTTAATGCGGACGATCTGTGCGGCGGCTTCATGCAAATCGGCGGCCTCGCCCTGTGCCACCGCGCAGAGACAGGCGTTTCCGGCGAGTTCCCCGTCGGTGATCGCGGGGACGGCAAGCGTAACCCCCGCTATCTTCGCCTTCATCCGGTTCCAGAGCGCGTTTTTGGCTTGACCGCCCGAGACGCGCATCTCGGTTACGGGAAAGCCGTGTTCCCGCAACAGCGCGATCTTCTCTTTCACCTGACGCGCCATTTGCAACAGCACCCGCCGCCCGGCGATGTCCTCCTCGGACAGACTCGCGCTTTTGAGCAGGGCGTCGAGATGTTCCTTGTAATCACGGTCTTCCTGCAACGTGTCGCGCCGGTAGTCGTCAAAGAGAATGCCCGACCGGGGGATCAACGCGCCGACATTGAACAGGCCATCCGCGATATGGGGCAAGGTACGAAGATTACCCGTGGTAGCGGGCACCCTGCTGCACACGTTTATGCCTTCCGAGGTTCCCGCCCGGTCGCAGACCAGCCCCTCGGCAAGCGTGCCGGTACCGATGAGGGCCATGATGAAGTCCGGGCCGCCCGCGACGATGGGAATGTGCGGGGGAAGCGCGAAATCCTTTTCCGCCCGCCCGCCGGTCTTCCCGATAACGGTTCCCAGCGGCACGAGGGGCGGTAGTTTCCGCATAGCGCACCCGATGGCCGCGCACTGCGCCTCGTCCCAGTAGGAGGGCCTGAAACGTTCATTGGGCAAGACAGACACCGCCTGTGCGCCGAGCCTCCACGCAAGCCATTCCTGACACGAGAAGAGCGTCTCCGTGTTGTCGTACTGTTCCCGTTGTTCCGCGATGAAGTGCGCGATGTGGGGCAAGAAAAGCGACGGGCCCGCCGTCCGTTTGGGCGCGTTATACCAGGCCAGAGGCGGAAGCGCGTGCCCCTCCCGGTCAACCGGCACGAAGGTCGGCCCATTCCCCGAAACACAGATGGCGGCAATGTCCGTTTGCGTCTGTCTTCTCAGCGTAAAAACGGCATCCTTGAACGCCGCCTCCCAGTCCGCCGCAACGGTAGGGACGGGTGTCGCCGTCCCGCCGTCCCGCCCCGACTGCCGATAGCGCATGCGGACAAAGGCGTGTTGCACCCCTTCCGCGTCGATCAGGGCGGCTTTCAGCGAGGAGGTTCCAATGTCGGCACAGAGCCACGTCATTTCTCTTTCCTCGTAACTATTCAGTCGTCACCGTGACCGGGGGCGTTGCGGGGGCGGGGCCACCGCTGAGGGGGGTAGCGGAAGACGGCTCAAAACCGCACAAGCACAAAGTGCGGCGCGGTTTTGAGCGGGCTGGAGCGAGGGGGGAGACTTCCCCCCAACTGAATAGTTACCATTTCTCTTCATTTCTCATCAAACAACTTCACGATGATGTCGCGGTTGTCCAAGAGCGAACTCAGCGGCAAGTTCTGGCGCAGACGCGAAATGATCTGGGCAAAGAGGCGGGTGATGTCGACGCTGACATACCATTCTTTTTCCAGCAACGCTTCGTGATGAACCGCGTTGGTTCCGATGATCCGGTAAAAGAGCCCCTCTTGATAGGCCTCGTCAAAGTAAGAAATCGCGCCGCCTGAAAAGAGGGGGAGGCTCACCGCGCAAATCACCTGTCCCGCGCCGTTTTCCTTGAGGAAGCGCATCGCCTTGAGCAGCGTCCCGCCGGTGCCGATCATGTCGTCCGCGATAAAGACCGTTTTCCCCTGCACGTTACCCAGCAACTTCAACTCGGCAATGTTCGAGTCAATCGCCGAAGAACTTATCCGCGAGTAATCGCGCTCCTTGTAGAGCAGAGCGAGCGGCTTCTTCAGGGCGGTCGCGTAAAACTTGTTCCGGTCGATGGCCCCCGTGTCGGGAGACACCACGACAAAGTTATCGCTCTTGACATCCGTGATCTTGGCAAGCTGGCGGATAATCTGGTAACTGGCGTGGAGGTTTTCCAGCCGCATATTCCCGAAACTGTTGCCGATTTCCCGCGAATGAATGTCCAGCGTAATCACGCGGTTCACATGCATCGACTCTAAAATATTCCCTACGGAGACCGCCGCCACCCCTTCCCGACTCTTCTTCTTGTGCTGGCGCGAGTAGGGGTAAACCGGCAACATCACGGTGATACTCTGCGCCCCCGCCTGTTTCGCCGCGTCAACCGTCACCAGAAGACAGAACAGATGGTCGTTGACCGAGAGCGTTTTCGACACCGCGCCGTCGTTGAACGACACCGGATAGCCGTTTTCCACATCCTGCACGATGTAGACATCCTTCCCCCGCACAGATTCGAGCAACTCCGCCTTGACCTCGCCGTTGGCAAACATCGAAAAATGCGCCTCCGCGCTGAAGTGCGGCGTATGGCACTGCTCGACATTTCCCCGCGCGACCGTCCCCGTAGACACCGTCTCCCGAACAAAGTTAAGCCCCCGCACCACCGTATCTCGCGGAAGCCCGTAGCGTTTGGCCATATCTGCGGCCATCTTATCAAAATTTCGCTTAAAACAACTCTTGAGATGACTGACAATCTGCTTTGCAAAAACTTCCGTCCCCGGACAGGCAATCACGGCTACGTTTGCGGGATTTGTGTAGTTCATGGGAATGAGTATACCTTGGATGGATAAAAGATAAAAGATAACCCGATTGCGCTTCCGTTGTTTTTGGGGGAAGAGGGGGTTTTAAGAGAGCCTGTTCCAAAACCCCTAAAGATAGAAAAGGTGGAGGAAATCGCGGCAATTTCAGTGCCGACCCCTCGCTCCAGACACGCGTTCCGACCGGCAGGTCTGCGCCTACGGCGCGTCCCAAGCGTCCACGGATAGACGCAAAATACATAGACCATTTTCTTGAAACGGCGGAAGCACGGAAAGGGGCGGCCGGGGGTGAAGTAAAACCGGACATAACGGACAACGAGAGCGCGAAGATAAAAGTAAACGGATGCTATACTGCATGGCGCATAACATAGGGAAATGTATACCGCGCATAGCGGCAGAGAGCGGAAGATAAGGGGGAATCGGGTATGTGAAAGGCAGGGATAAAAAGCGGGCTGCCCGGTGATCCGCGCAGAATGTTCGTCACGGGCCTGCCAGGGAATTATCCTTGTCCCAAAAGCGACTAATTCGACTGCCTCGTTAGGCGATGGTTTTGCGACTTCAAACCACGCCCCGCTTTCTTTCATGCAATGAGTAAGAAAAAGAACTGCTACGAAGCGCCGCAACACGGATGTTGCGGCGTACAATTATTTGTATTTAAAATCTGGTGAAATCTTGTCATATAAACTATGCTTAAAATTTTTCACTTCCGTTGCAAGTATATTAATATATTCTTCGGATATCCTAATTTTTTCTCCAATTTTCCATCTTTGAGGGTATTCTTTTGATAAATCTTTAGAAACACACCCATTATGCTTTATAGCATTATTTAATAAGCGTAATTCATTAAAACATGAGAATGATTTCAATGATGATAATTTAATTTTTCTTAATCTATATCGTTCCTTAATTTCTTTATAGGTAAATGTGTCTGCCGATGCAACTTTAAAATGGTATTTCAATACAGTCTTCAGAAATAATTCGACATCTATATACACGCCGATAATACATAACTGATTAAAAATATCAGTTTGTATATGCCATTCATCGGTTCCTTCATAAAAAGCAACGAGTTCAGGATCATTTCTTGCTTCTATCTCTTCCATAAAACGCTTATAACGTGCGTCTTTAGCCTGAATTCCTGCATCATATATCTTCCGCAATTGACTAACGTCAAACAAAGAATCCATGGAACAGCGTATTGTTAATTCATCAAAAAAATCAGATGTATTCCTCTTTGAATTATCCATGCTAATTCTCCGCCTATTTACCAGATTCGTTGATGACAAAGGAAATATCTTGCTCGATTAGAGTTTCAATAGAGAAAATATTTTGCTTGATTAGAATTTCAATAATTGACAACATAGGCCCCAGAATCCAATGGGGCCCCTGAATCCAAGACATCTTCATAGAGAAGCTATATGTCCCCACGTTTTTCGGTTCACAGTAATATATTATTCTCGATATTTGTGGTTTAACACTATTAACAAAAGCATCCTCAATAGCTGTTATAGGCACCAGAAATCTATTATCATGACCATTGACATTTTTATCTGTCAATGACATATCGAAATCCTTAGGAAGTGCAAAAGAAAGAAGCGCTTCTTCTTTTGGAGAAAGAATAGGTAATTTCTTGCCACGAAATCTGATACTTGCGTCAATTCTTAGGTAAAAAGGCTCGTCAACATGTAAATCTTTTAGATTTTCAGTCCATGACTGCCCATTGTCAGTGCTGACAAGAACCCGTAACTCGGGAAAAGAATTGGGAACGGCCATCAATGAAGATACGTTAATCAACATCAAAAAAAATCCAACAAAGAATATTCTATTTTTCATAACCATAATTTTTCATTCTCCTTATTGTAGAAATTGAGCGACAGAATAATTATCTATAGTATTCGCTAAATCAAGCGGTGAAACCCCATAGTTGTTTTTCAAATTCCTATCTGCCCCATAAGACAGCAATAGTTTTATCATTGTGCCATCCCCAGTACAATTAAATACAGCCTTAAACAATGGGGTGTTGCCATGCTCTTCCTGAATATCAACCCGAGCCTCGTTCTCCAATAATATCTTTGCAAGAACAATATTGTTCTCTTGCGCGGTAAAATGCAACGCAGTCCAGCCTGCCCTGTCGGTAATGTTTATATCCACACCGGAAGCAAGCAAATTCTGGACTTTTTCTTTGTCGTCATTAAGTACAGCCTCAATCAAGCCGGGCTGTTGCATCTGTCTTTTCATTCATTCCATCCTTGGCATTTCAAATTTATGCCCCCGATTAACCGATGGGTCTTCAATCTGATATAGATCAGGGTTATTCATCCTATCATTGAACTTTTCTTGTGTCAATCCATCTTTTATCGCTTTTGCTTTTTCACGCCAAAATTCATGTCCGGGCCTATGCCCCAGGTCATAAGGACCATTGATAGGCCGTCCTGTATTAGGATCAATAAACCGCCTATCCCGGGTCTTTGGCGCTCTGAGTTCGATTTCCCTTCGCACTTCGTCTCTTATATAGGGTCTGCGTAAATCTTTCGACGTATCCAGTGCGAGTTTACCTGAAGTAGTTGCCATTCTTATGCCGCTTGCCAACGCTGCACCCGATGCTACAACTGCGGCATATTTATACCCTTCTGAAGCGCCAACCAGCGCGCTATTTAATGTGGCTTCTGTATCTCCACCCGTCTCAATATACGTGACTACGCCAGCAATCGCCCCTTGAAGGACTGCGGCCTTAGCTGTACTCGTTACAATCATAGCGATATAGTTTGTCGCTATAGTAGGAGCCAATGCCGGCATTACAAGAATAGTTATTAATATAGCGCCGCTTCCAATAAGGAAATTCTTGAATATTTTTGAAACATCTAAATCATACTGTGTTCCAATAATAATATGAGTATGCGAATTTATATAATCTTGCGTTTGCAGCCTGACTACATAAACGTCATCAACAATTTCACCAAACTGATAATAGGTAAAATCTTCTATATGTTTTGTTAGACTCTCTATATATTTACTAGAGCTTTCTTCATGTTTCGAGATGTCTTCTAAATACGTTGTTGATTCTTCAATATAATGGGTTGTATCATCGACAGTTGTTGTATCTTGTCCAAAACATACCCAACTGTCTACTAAAATAATAACAAATATTAGGAAATATTTCTTAACCACTTTATATCAACCTTCTATAAACGACATCTTACATTGAATATGCAACAAGTTGCTCCTTACGAAGCGGCGGCACGGATGCCGCCGTGCCGAACCTGTTCAGGTTTTTTGTTGCGTCTTTCTTAATTATACCCCACTTTCAAGGTTTTGCATAGTGGGTCGCAAAAAGTTTCGCATAACTCCCTATACACGCATCTCCGGCGCGATACATCCCACGAAGACCGGCAGTGTGCGCGAACATCGGCAAACCTCCGTCATATTGGGGCCTTTTTAATCCGTTACGCACATTCTCCCATACCCGAAAATTTTTGTCAAGCGTTTTCGTGTTTTTTTTGCGTTTTTTTAAATGAAAAATCTTTAAAACGGTCGGAAAAGTTCCCAAACCGCGCCGTCAGATGACGGCGCGGCCTGTCCGGACCGGGCCCCGTTTCGTGACGAGGGAAACCGACCGCCCTTCGATTTCCTTTGCAATGTCCTTAATTCCCACGTTTCCCGACTTTTCCTGCGTCAAATACCACTTCGACTTGCTCCTGTCTTGTGGATTGTCCCGCTTGACTTTCCGCAACCAAACTGCCATAAACCGCTCCTTCGCTTTACAAGACGGCTGGTTGTAGCACGAGAAATTCCCATGGTCAAGAGGATAACCCGATTGCGCTTCCGTTGTTTTTGGGGTAGAGCGGGTTTGGCAAGCCTCTCCAGAACAGAACTTTTGAAGGCGCTCCACAAGGTATGATGCCCCTCAAACAAAGCCATAATTGAGCCTGTTTCAAAACCTTACGTTTTGAAACGGGCTCAAGAAATAAAAGAGGCAGGATAAACACTCAGCCGTTATGCTCGGCCCGCCACGGCGTCAATCTCCGCTTCTTCGGCCTTTTGTGTTTCTCGTTTGTACTCTTTTAAGCGCTTTTCTTTGAACTTGTCGATGATTTTCTTTTCGCGGGACGCCTCGATGTATTGTTCGCGGGCCTCGTCTACTTTTTTCTGTTGTGCCTCGGCGTCTCGAAGCAGAGCCTCTTTTTCATGGTCAAGCCGCATGATGTAGAAGTTGTAGGTATCGATATCAACGATGGAGTTTTCTTTTGAGAAACGGTTTTTTGCCGCCTCTTCGCGCAACCGCCCGTTTTCCGCGATGCGGTATTCGATCTCGTTTAACGCGCCGATTTGACGGCCCAACGCTTCTTTCGCCTCGTTCTCGGCAAAATCGCGGACGCGGAGCAGTTTTGCAAACTGAAAATGGAACCGTTTCATTGCCCTTCGATTAACTCCTGCGACTCCCGATTGGCGCCCGATTGATACCGTTTCAAAAACGCGGCCTTGAAGGCGGAAAACGCGTCATTTTCAATCGCCGCCCGCGCCTCCTTTACCATGTTGTGTAAAAAATATAAGTTGTGATAACTGAGCAACATCGAACAGAGTATTTCTTTCGCTTTCCAGAGATGACGGATATAGGCGCGGGAATACATCCGGCACACCTTGCAGGAACACGCGGGGTCGAGCGGCCCGAAGTCGTCCTCGTGCGCCCTTTGTTTGATCGCGTAATGCCCGTCTTTCGCAAACACATAGCCGTTTCTGCCCCCGCGTGTCGGGAACACACAGTCAAACATATCGATACCCTGTTCGATTGCGCCGAGGATGTATTCCGGCGTGCCGATTCCCATGACATACCGGGGTTTCTCAGGAGGCAAAAGATCTGTCGAAAAGGCGAGAAACTCATTGTATACGTCGAGAGGCTCGCCAACGGAAAGGCCGCCAATTGCGATACCGGGCGTATCGGCATGTATCACCTGGCCGACGCTTTTTTCGCGGAGGTCTTTATAAAAGTTACCCTGCATGATGGCAAAGAGATTACCCGCATAGCCCTCGTCTGTAGCCTTTTTCCACGCATCGTTTGCGCGTTCGAGCCACGCCTCGTTCACGATCAGCGCGGACAACGCTTTCTTGTGGGGGATGCCAAACGGGGTACAGACATCGAGTTGCATCTGAATATCGCTGTTGAACGTCCGTTGAATGGCGACAACCTTTTCCGGCGTAAGCAGGTGGAGCGAACCGTCGATGTGGGAACGGAACCGGTAGCCGTCCTCCGTGATTTTACGAAAAGGGGCCAGCGAGAAAACCTGAAACCCGCCCGAATCGGTGAGAATGTTTTTGTCCCAGACGGCAAAATCGTGAAGGCTTCCCGCCTTTTGCATGATGTCCATGCCGGGCCTGAGATAAAGATGGTAGGTATTAGCAAGGATAATCTCGAAACCGATTTCGCGCAGGTCGTCTTTCGTGAGCGCCTTCACCGTGCCGTTCGTACCGACCGGCATAAACACCGGCGTCGCCACACTGCCGTGCGGCAACACCATGACTCCTGTTCGGGCCTTGGTCTCTGCATCCCTGTGCTGAATAGCAAACGTTAATCCCACAGGCATGAGCATACTGCTTTCGAGAGAAAAATGATACCGGCGTATTTGAGGGGAACCCGCAGCATAGAGACGACCAAATGGATGAGCCAATGAATACGCCCGTTGCGGTTTCCTGTTGCAAAACAAACGGTGTCTGGCCGCAAAGGACGCAAACGTAGTTTGCGCGCCGGGGCCCGTCATTGCGAGACGCGAAGCGGCGAAGCAATCCAGCCGGAGAAGGCCGTCACCCTGGATTGCCGCGCTCCGCTCGCAATGACGGGTGGGTGACGGGCGCAATGACGGGGCATCGTCATTGCGGGGCACGTGGCGGCCATCGTCATTGCGAGGAGCGAAGCGACGAAGCAATCCAGACGAAAAGGCCGTCACGCTGGATTGCCGCGCTCCGCTCGCAATGACGACCCTCTCTCACTTCTTTTACTATTCTCTGTCGTGCCGCGTAGACAGGGCCTGTCGGGTTTCGTAGACAGGGGCCTGTCGTGCCGCATAGACAGGGCCTGTCGTGCCGCGTAGACAGGGCCTGTCGTGTACCGTAGACAGGTGCCTGTCGTGCCGCGTAGACAGGGGCCTGTCGTGCTTCGTAGACAGGGGGCTGTCGTATACCGTAGATCTGTGGTTATCTGTGGACATCCGTGTCCTCTGCGATTCCTTGTGATAAAAGTCTGTGATGAAGCCCTACAAACACCCGATTTACAGACAATTGATGACGGCCTCGACAAAAGCCTCGTAGGTGTCGCAGGCCAGGACTTTTATCTTGTTGGGCGTTTCAAGGAGGAGGACGATGAGGTTGTCGAACAGGTCGTAGAAAAGGCTGCGGTTTTCCTTGTTGACGGAAAACAACAGCACGATGTTGACCGCGCTTGCACCCCAGGGAATGGGCTTGTCGGAGAGGAGGACGAACATTCCCGTTTTCTTGGCGTTCATCTTCATCGAATGGGGGACCGCGATGTTTTCATAGGCGGTCGAATAACTGTGTTCCCGCGCCAGAACCTCCTCGCTAAAACCGGCCTCCGCATAACCCTGTCGTATCATAACTCCTGAGAGGTACCGTATCGCGTCGTCTTCGTTGGCAAATGTCTTGTCCTTGCAAAAAAGGTTCGGGCTGGTTATCGCTTTGAGTTGCTCAAGAAGCCTCGCCTTCTTTTTTTCAAACCGGATATGTTCAATCTGCCCCCGAATCGCGTCAAAGTCGCGCTCGTTCACGAAAGGATTAACGCAGACGCAGGGCGTGGCGCAGAGCGTTTCATAGAAGACGGGGATTTTTACCGTGCTGATGACGAGGTCGGCCCCGCTTCCGACCTTCTTGAGTTCTTCCGTCTGGGTGATGACATTTCGTATCATGAGGGACGCGCCAAAAGATTCTGTAAGCCGGGCGGTCAACTGTTCCCCGTAGTCGTAATAACCGGGAAAGAGGAGGACACACCTGACCTTGTCCCGCACGCTCAGATGGGTGCTCAAAAGCGATCCTATGTGCAACGCGATATAGGCCGTTTCGTGCTCGCTTAAAATGAAGCCTGTTTTTTCGGTTATCACCCCGGACAGGGCGACCGCGCATTCAAAGAGCATAGGGCAGGATGTCTTTATGTGTTCGGCAAGCGGATTTTTTCGGGTATAGCCCTTCTTGAGGCGGAGGAGCAGATTGTGGACGTGCAGTATCAGTCGGCACATAAACGTACCGTTTTCCACGTCGATAAAGTCATAACTTTCAAGGTGGGACGTGAGGGACGGTATCAGGGCGGCGCAGTCCGCATTGACAAAGCGGTCGATATTTTCCATCGTAACGGCGTCAAGGTCGGTCTTTATCAGGCTGCTGGCAATGATGACGGTGATCTCGTTTCGTTCCAAATCGTTGTAGGTGATATGAAAATGCGCTTCCAGACGGCGGATAAGGTCTTGTACCAAAAGCCGTTCGGGAGTATTCGGTTCCTCTTCCGCCGGCCCATCCGGCAGGGCATAGTTCTTTTTTATGCGGTCGACGCTTATCACCACGTCCAAAAGCAACGTTAAAAGGGAATATTCGTTGACAAAAAAGTGATGTGTTTTGCAGACGGCCTGAATGGTATGGTACACAAACTGCACGTCGTGGAGCGGGAACGCTTTTTCCACAGCGGTGAGGCTAAAAATCTGCGCGCTGAATTCCTCGTACAAAACGTTCGAGAGCATTTTCCGCTTGTCGAGTTCGCTCCCGTCAATTGTTACGGTGAACCCGCTTGTGGTAAGATACAAGTCAAAATCCTTAAAGCGTTTTCGGACTATGGCAAGGTCTTTTTTCACGGTGTCGAGGCTTACAAACAGTTCCTCTTCGCACAGCCTGAAGAGGTTGTTTCGGGTGCCGGTCAGCAGTCTCTTTATGATAAAGCGGACCCGTTCCTCCGGCGTAGAGGGCGGCTGCGATTCGGCAACCGCTACGGACAGCAGATGCCGTGCCCGCACCTTGTCGACGCGGTATCCGTTTGTTGACGACTGGATAAGGTTGCGGTGCGCGGCATTGATCTCGTTAATATAGGTCTTGACGCTGCGTACCGAAACGTTTATCGATACGGCCAGATCCTTCGCCATCGTCCACTCTTTTTCCGTCTGCAACAGGGCGGTTAGCAGGATTCTCTGTTTGTCGTACATCGCTGTGTCTCCTCCTCATCTCGACTGGATTGCTTCAGGCTACGCCCTCGCAATGACGACCCCGCCCGCTACCGCCCGTCATTACGCGCTTCGCGCGAATCGAAAATGATCAATGGAAAATTGAAAATTATGGTGGCAGAACGCCCCGCGTCCAAAACACAGCATTTTCCCTTTTCAATTCTCCCTTTTCCATTCGCGTAGCGCTAAAGGGTTGTTTCTAGCGTTTGTTTTATTGCCGCCGCCGCCGCTTCTTCGTCGCCGCCCTCCACCGTAACGCCGAGCGTGTTTCCCTGTTTTATGCCCAGTTTCATGATGGCAAACAGTTTGTCGCCCTCCGCCGTCTTTTCTCCGTGCGAAAACGTGACGGCGGACCGATGGTTTTTCACCTCGCGGATCAATATGCCGGCGGGCCGCGCGTGTATGCCCAATTCATCGGTAATCACATAATCAAATCGAACCATAACCCTATCTCCTCTATAACCGTTCGCCGTTTGACGCGACAACCTGCTTGTACCATGCGTAGCTGTCTTTGAGGAGGCGTTTGCCGCTCCCGTTGCCGTGGTTGTCCAGGTCAACGTAGATAAAGCCGTAGCGTTTCTCCATTTCGGACGAAGAACAACTCACGATGTCGATGGGCCCCCACGGGCAAAAGGCGATGACCTTTGCCCCGTCGATGATGGCTTCTTTGACCTGCTCGATGTGGGCCTTGAGGAAGGCGATGCGGTAGGGGTCGTGGACTTTTCCGTCGGCTTCCACCGTGTCTTTCGCGCCCAGGCCGCATTCGGCTATTATGATGGGGACTTCGTAGCGGTCCCAGAACATATTGAGCTTTGTTCGTAACCCCACCGGGTCGATGCCCCAGCCCCAATCGCTTGCGGCTATATGCGGGTTGTCATCGCCGCCGCGCCTTGTTTTTGCGCTTTCCACATCGCAGACGCGGGTGTAGTAGTAGGAGATTGCCAGAAAGTCCGCCGTGTTTTTCAGGTCCGCCTCGTCGGTATCGCCGAACACAATATGAATACCGTGCTCATCCAGATAACGCAACGCATAGCCCGGGTATTTCCCCCGGAGCAGCACGTCGGAGAAGAAGTACTGCATCTGGTTACGCCGATACGTGGCCAGCACGTCTTCCGGCTTGCACGAAGCAGGGTAGGCAATGTCGTCCAGCACCATCACGCCGATGTGGAAGTCCGCGTTGATCTTCCGGGCAAGGGCCGTGGCGCGGGCGGAAGCCACCATCATATTATGCACGCCCTGATAATTCGCCTCGCTTAAGTTTTTGACCTTGTCCTCGGCAATGCCCAGATGGTTAAAGGTTTCAAAGGCAATCAGGTTGATTTGATTGACCACGATCCAGTAGCGCACCTTGTCCTTGTATCGCCGGAACAGCGTTTCGCTGAACCGGACAAAAAAATCAATCACCTCCCGCGAATACCAGCCTGAGTACGCTTGCGTCAGGTGCAGGGGCATCTCATAGTGGGAAATCGTAATGAGCGGCTCCATGCCGTTTTTGATAATCTCGTCGATGAGGTTATCGTAAAAGCGCAAGCCCGCCTCGTTGGGAACCGTTTCGTCGCCCTTGGGGAAAATCCGCGCCCAGTTAATCGAGGTGCGGAACATATTCATGCCGGTTCCCGCGAGCAGTTTCAGGTCTTCCTTGTACGTATGGTAAAAGTCGATGCCCTGCCGTTTGGGATAGACGCCTTCAGTATCGTTCATGGCAAAGGCAATGTCCTTGCTGGACAGTTCCTTGTTGCTGCGCTCTTCAGGCGGCAAATCGCCCCGATAGCAGTTGATGTCGGCCACACACCAGCCCTTGCCGTCTTCCTGCCACGCCCCTTCACACTGGTTCGCGGCAACCGCGCCGCCCCAGAAAAACCCGTCGGGAAACCCTTTCATCGGATTCATATTCATCTTCAAATCTCCTCTCATTCCCTAATCCCTATCCCGCCCGGTAATCAGGCAGTCATCCCCCGCAAACCCGCTAACCTCACCCGTCATTGCGAACCCGAAGGGTGAAGCAATCCAGAGAAAAGGCTATCCCCTGGATTGCTTCGCTCCGCTCGCAATGACGCCCTAATCCCTAATCCCTGTTCCCTAGTTCAAGCGCGGCGATTTTGTCGTCGTACCGCTTGAACACCGCCTTTAACTGCTTGACCATGTTCATCTCGCTGTAGATAGTCATAAGCGTGTCCTGCGCGTGGATGAACAAAAGCGTATGGTCAACCTTCTTGCCTTCACCCTCGCTCTGCACGATGTCCGTCTGCAAACGGTGGGCGGCGGCAAGTTTCTTCTTTGCCTCGTCAAGCGCCTTGTCGATCTCCGGGAAATTCCCTTCCGCCGCCGCATGAATCGCCTGGGTAATAAAGAGCCGCGCATCCCCCGCCTGCATGATGATTTCCAGGGCGAGGGAGTTCATGGCATCAATGGTCATCTCGTTTTCCATAGTGCCACTCCTCTTATTGCTCGGTCTTTTCGGCGGCGAGCTGTTGCTTTTCGTACACTTTTAAGAAAGGATACCAAATAAGAGCGCTTGCGGCAAAAAGGATCGCGACGAGGACGACCCCGGCAACCCCGCTGGTAATGAAGGACGCGATGGGATAGGGCGTATACCACAGCCCGTATATCGATTGAGGAATGGGCACGAGGCCGGACTTTAACCCTATGTAGGTGAGGATGGGCAGGACTATGCCCTGAATCCACATGGCCAGCATTAAGAGCGGGTTCCACGCGATACAGCCGAACACGACCGGCTCGTTGATGTTGAGGAGGCTCGGCACAAAGGAGGCCACCCCCAAGGATTTAAGCCGCTTTGACTTTGACACCATCAGCATGATGACCAGGGATAAGGTCGCCCCGGTTCCGCCTATTGCCAAGAACGCATTGTACACCACTTCGCTGGTGAAAATATTCGTGGCGGGAAGACCTGCGGCGACGGCTTCCATGTTTGCCGCGATGCCGGAAAGCATGATGGGGTGCAGCACGGCATAATAAATCCACGTACTGATCCCCAGCGAATACAGAAAGCACATGATAAAGTAGATCAGCACAAACCCGGCGAAGGATTCCGCGATCGTGGTTAAGGGCTTAAAAAGGCCCTGGATAAACGCGAAGAGGTTGAAGTCAAGGAAATAGACGATGAACCAGCCCACCGTTATGAGCAGGATAATCGGGATCATCGAGTCGAACCAGAACCGCACAAAGTCGGGGACGGCGCTGTTCTTGGAAAAGAACGAAAAACGGGAAAACCGCCCCATAACGAGGGAGACGACGATGCCGACAATGATCGACACAAACATACCGCCCGCCCCCAACGCGCTGTACTCCACTTCCGCAAGATTTTCGAGGCGCACGATAAGCGCGAACAAACATACCCCCGTCATCCCCGAAACGATGCGCATCTTAGCCATCTTCTTCTTTTCCATGTAGTTAAACGGAATCAGAAACGCGATAAACACCCCGATAAGCCCCATCGTGTAACTTGAGAACGTCCACAGGTTGGGAAAGTTGGGAATGTAATCCTGCAAGATCGCAAAGACCGTAACGAGCGACCCCACCAAGATGAGGGGCAGCGTCTGCATGAGCGCATCTTTGATCGTCTCGACCCACACGTTCTTTGCCGCCTTGTTACAGGCCGGCGCGAAACTTTCCTCAAGCCAAACCATTGCTTTGTTTGCCATAAAATCCTCCTAAAATAAAGACCGAATATGTTTCAGCGCCTCGGCACCGTCCAGCGTCGAATAGTACCGCTTTTCCATAACGGCCACCTTGATGTCTTTTCCCCGGTACCGTTCCGTCAACTCGTCCAGCAAGTACGCAAGGTGCGGCCCCAGCATGACGCAGTTTAACTCGTCATCAAAACTTTCGAGCTCGGTTTCGCTCCGCGCCGCAATTTCCCAGTCAAGCCCCTGCTTGCCCGCCTCTTTCCGCAAATTCGCCGCCATAAACCCGGTAGACGCGCCGGACCCGCACACCAAAAGAACGTTTAATTTCTCCATAAAAGAGCCTCCATAAAAAGTTTCTGAGTAATGAGACTGTTCCAAAACGGGAGGTTTTGAAACAGCCTCCGCTTATTCCGTATACAGAGACTTGATGCTATTCAAGTCTTCCTGAGTAAGTCCAAGTTCCGTAATGACGTAATTATCCACCGTGCCGTAGAGGTTCTGGATTCCCGAAAGAAATATGTCCACATATTCCCGGCGGGCCTCTTGCACCGCGAGAAATCCTTCCATCATCGTTTTATCGCCGTGAAAATATTCCGCATCCATATATTCCCGCTCTTTTTCGTCAAATTCCTTGCGGTCAATATTGGTCAAGAGATATTCTTGGATAATGGTCTCGTTGTCAACACCAAGCAGGGAAAGGAAAACAGCGGAAATATAACCGGTACGATCTTTGCCGCCGCTGCAATGCCAGATGAGCCCTTTGCTTTCTTTGTTTTCCCGGGCAATGGTCAAAATGGTTTTCAAGGATTCCCGTGACTGGGTGGCAATGACCATATACTCGGAGGCGGCAATGTAATAATTGCGGGAAGCGGGCCCGGAATAAAACGCGTAGGTTTCTTCGTCCGTGGAAGGCCATATCAGCGTGGCCGTAGTATCGGCTACACGGGTTTGGTAATAGGCCGCCCCTTTGATGGCAGGGTCGGGTTTCCGGGCAATTTCACCATCGGAGCGGAGATCGAATATATAGCCGATGTTGAGCCGTTCAAATTGCGCGATGCCATTGGGGGTCATTTTTGAAAGGGCGTCCGCCCGGTATAAAAGCCCTTTCTTCACCGTCTTGCCGTCCGCAGTTTTATACCCGCCAATATCACGAATATTATCAAGCCCCTCAATCCGCATTGGTTGCCGGTTTGCAAATACGGCGTCATTCGGGGTCGGCCGTGAAACTTCCGCCGACGGACCGCTTTTTGCCGCCGACTGAGTGCCGGCGCACCCGGCCAGAACCAGGCCAATAGATACCGCCATACACAACAATAACGCCTTTTTTATCTGTTCCATAAAATAGAACCTCCTGTCAAAAATGTTTGATGATAGTATGGTAGCACGCTGTTGTGCGCCATGCGGATAAACATTTGCACCGATACGGTGCAAGAGGAGAGATCAGAGGTAAGAGGTCATTACAAGCAAACCGCCCGTCATTGCGAGCAAAACGAAGCAGTCGCGGGCGTTGCCGTCGCAGACTACGTCTGCTTCTGGAGTTTCGCGGCGGGTTTCACCCGCTTATTGCGAAACTCCATGACTGAAAGGCACCACCTCGTCTGGATTGCTTCGCCGACGGCAAGTTGCCGCCGCCTCGCAATGACACCCATCCCCCGCAAACCCGCCCGTCTCTTATCCCTTATCGAACGCGCCCCAGCGTGGAACAAGCCGATAATTGAGAAGATGGACGAAAAAAAGAGGCCGGAAAGCCTGACAGGAAACATAGATAAAATCATAGGCGTGATAAAAAACGGCGGCGAACAACAGAGAAAAGAGTTTCAAAGACGTTTTTTCAATGTGGCGGAAACCCCGCAATTTTTGAAACAGATGGGAATACGGGGCGACTATTTCTCTATCCGTTACGGCGTTATATCCCGGCATCTTGGCAAAGACACGGCACACGATTTAACCGGGGAACAATGGAAACAGCTTTCAAAAGAAATCGCGCGCCCGTTTGCAATCTCAAGATATGGCAAGGGGTTTCGGTTTTTCACCAGCGTCAAAGTGAATGAAAACTGGATAGTCGCGGGAGTTGATGTTAAGAAGCCCTCAAGGAACAGGGAAGTAGTGTCTGTCCACAAAGTCGGTTACTTTGCGGTCAGACATTGCATTTGCATTCGCAAATGTGTTTTTTAAGGAAGTTTGTCCATAATGTGTCTACATTATGGACAAACTCGAAGTAAACGCCGTTACCACCGTTTTTTGCTATGAAAACCATGAAGCATCAAAAGAAGCCATTTTGTACGTTGCGAAAGATATAACCCCGGAGCAGACGGCACTTCTGGACAGGCTCAATTCCTATCAATATCCGTCTGCCCTTGGCGGGGATACTCTATTATCGGATAACTCAGACGAAACGTCAAGCCCCCACAACCCCGCGAATCCATAATCCGTGTAATCAGGACCGCCATCAGGCGCAATCTGTGGACCCCCATCTTCTGTCTAAAAGAATGGGCCATCCCCCGCAACCCCGCCCATCAGCAACCGCCCTTCTTCGCCTTATTCGCCTTCGCGGTTAACCCCTCTATCCGCCATCAGGCGGCCATCTCCTCCAAACCCCGCTCATCCCGGCCGTCATTGCGAGCAAAGCGAAGCAATCCAGTGCGGGAATGCCCTGTCTGGATTGCTTCGCCGCTTCGCTACTCGCAATGACGGTACCGCCCACTGTCAACAACTTAAGGAAATGGAAAATAACAAACACCAAAGTGCCGGGGGTGTTGCGGACGCAAACCCTACGGGTTTGCTTCGGGAGTTTCGGGCGGGCTAGGTCTGCTTTTCCAAAACTCCACACCTTGGTCCCGCCGAGGTACGGGGGCGTTGCGGCACTGTCAACAACTTAAGAATTTTGTCCGCGGATTGACGCGGATTTTCACGGATTATACCCCGCTCGATCCGTGTTAATCCGCGAAAATCCGTAGACCTTTTTTTTCTTTTTGCTTAAGTTGTTGACAGGGGGCGTTGCGGGGGGCTGACCCCCGCAGAGGGGGATAGCGAAGGCCCCTAAGCGCAAGCGGCGGGCCGGAGCGAAGGGGGAGACGCGGCAACCTGTTGCCGTTCCCCTCTTTAGGTATTCTTAAGGAGAACGACTATACCCCCTGACGACGAACCACTGTTGGCTAAAAACGACCACAACAGGCTAAACTCCGGCCCGCAAAATCCGACAATCGTACTAGAAGGAAACATAATTTACTATGGTACGAAGTTTATGGACCGGCGCGGCCGGCATGATTGGGCAACAGACGAACATTGACACTATCTCGAACAATCTCGCCAACGTCAACACGGCGGGGTATAAGCAGGTGCGGACTGACTTTGAGGATCTGCTCTACCAGACGATCCGCGTGGCCGGGACGCCCGCGACTGAGGATACCGTGGTGCCGGTGGGAATCCAGATGGGTCATGGGGTAAAGGTTGCCGCGACACAACGGATTTTTACCCAGGGGGCGCTTCAGGTTACCGACAACATCAGCGACCTCGCCATTGAGGGCGAAGGCTTTTTCCGCATCCAGATGTATGACGGGAGTTACGCCTATACCCGAGACGGCGCGTTCAAGATTGACGAGGACGGCCGCCTCGTGACGAGCAACGGTTACTGGGTCTTGCCGGATATTGTGATGCCGGAAGGGTTTCTGCCCCAGACGGTGGCGGTCACCAAACAGGGCCTCGTTACCGTGAAACTGCCCGGCTCGGACGACCCGGTAAACGTCGGCCAAATCGAGTTGTACCGCTTTCCCAACCCGGTGGGGTTGTCCGCAGTCGGCGAGAACCTGTTCAAGGTGTCGCAGGCGTCAGGCGAGGCAATCGGCGACCGTCCCGGCTTCAACGGCATGGGACTAACCATCCACAAGACGCTGGAAATGAGCAACGTATCCACCGTGAAGGCGATGGTCGATCTCATCGTCGCCCAACGCGCCTACGAATTCAACAGCAAGACGATCCAAACCAGCGACAATATGCTCGGCACGGCCACCGGATTAAAACGGTAGTTCAAACGACAATGATTAAAAAGAAGAATACGATAGATTAAGGAGAGAAACTATGAGAATCGTCAACGCCCCGCTTACTTCACTGGTAAGCGCCATATCTCAGAATGCGCACGGCGGCAGAATGTCGGTTGCCGTTTCCCCGCAGTCGTACATCTACTCCCATTTTCGCCATGTCTCCGGCGTTCCCGCCTCGGACGGCCAATCGGGCGTACCCCTCACCAGTCTGCGCGTACTGGACATCATGATCGAACACCAGCAGTCCAAACTCCGTGAAGGCCAGGGATCGTTGCTTAACTTCACCGCATAAGCGGGGGTTATCCCCTGTGGGATGGACTTTCCCCGGTAAGGTAAAAAAAAAGTTCCCCGTTCCCTTGACTTTTGGGCGGGTTTTGATTATATTGACCGGGTCGAGCGTTGACGCTTGACCCGGGGTCTGTTCCTCGCGCCGCATTGAACCGGAGGCGCGGCATACTCCGCCTTATTCTTAGAGCCTGTTCAAAACCCCCACGGGATGCAAGCCTCCGCCGTGATCCGGGGGCGGGGCATCCGTTAGGATGCCTTCGGGGGTCTGGCCTACAACCCTCAGCGTCCTGCTTCGGACTTCCGGGCCGGGGCGCACTCAGTCCTGCGTCCGTCCGTGGACGCTTTGGGTACGCCCACAAAATCATGCACCGCATGGTTTTGTCCCCGTAGAGGGGGATAGCGGAGGGCGAAGGCCGGAGCGAAGGGGGAAACTTCCCCCTTTTTGCTGAGATTTTGAACGGGCTCTTATTCTTAAATTGTCGAAATCATGTTATTTTTGCGAGGTGTTTATGAACAACATGCTTTTGCTGGCATTGTGTTTGACGATGGTTTCCTACGCCGCTTGCGCCGATTCTGCCGGACGTATGGATGTGGGCGAGGATGTGAAAAAGGCGTTTGCCGAGGCGGGGCTGCCTTTGCTGAACGCGAAGCAACCGGCGCCGGACTGGACGCTTAAGGCTGTCGACGGGGACGCGGTCACGTTGAGCCAACTCACGGGACAGGTCGTTTTTCTCAATTTTTGGGCGACGTGGTGCCCGCCTTGCCGTGCGGAAATGCCGTCTATGGAGGCGCTCTATCAGCGGTTCAAAGACCGGGGGCTTGCGCTGGTGGCGGTTGACCTTATGGAACGCGAGGATGTCGTGCGGAATTATCTGCGCGAAAACGGGCTGACGTTTCCCGTGCTGCTGGATACCAGAGGTTTGGCGGGCGGGCAGTACGGTGTCAAGGCTGTTCCCACAACGTGCATTCTGGACCGGGACGGCACGATGATCGCCTACGCCGCCGGCGCGCGGGACTGGAACACAGAGAAGATGATCGCCGCGTTTGAAAAGTTGCTGAGCCGGAACGTTAAATCCGGCAACGATTAAGGGAACAACCCATGAACGTTAATCTGAGCGTGAACCTGTCCATTGCGACCGCTTTTTTTGCCGGGCTTTTGTCCTTTGTTTCGCCGTGCGTGTTGCCGCTCCTGTCGAGTTATCTCTTCTTTATCAGCGGCACCGGCGCGGGAGGCGAAAATGGTACGGGGGACAAGAATGCCGTTCGGCGACGGCGGGTCAATGCCGTCAGCGCGACGCTTTTCTTCATACTGGGCTTCACCGTCGTGTTTGTCGCGCTGAGCATCGTGCTCTACGGCTTCATGTTCTTTCTGGGCGGGCTGAACCACATCTTGAACATCGTTGCCGGGGTCGTCGTGATGCTCTTGGGGGTCAACATCCTCTTCCCGTTTATCCCGTTTCTGAAATACGACGACGGAAACGAGCGGTGCGCTTCCTGCACGCCGAAACATTCCGTCCTCGCCGCCGGGGATAACGCCTTGCTGCATCCGGTAAACCGCCCCAAAGGGTTTTTGGGATCGTTCCTCGTGGGGCTGGCGTTTGGCGCGGGCTGGACCCCCTGTGTCGGGGTGTTTCTGGGCAGCATTCTCCTCCTCGCCGGTCAAAGCGAGACGCTGGGATTGTCCGCCGTCTATCTCGTCGCGTATTCGGCAGGGCTCGGCGTTCCGTTCCTCGCGGCAAGCGTTTTCTGGAGCACCCTCCTCGACCGCTTCCCCGCATTCGGCAGGACGCCCAAAGCCATCAAATGCACAAGCGGCGGGTTCCTCATCGCCGTCGGCGCGTTCATGGCGGGGGGCAAATTCGCCCTCTTAAACGCCGTTGTCCAAAACACCGGGGACGCGCTCTCCCGATGGGCGCAAAGCGGCGGCGCGGACGTGCGCCTCATCCCCGCCTCGCTATTTCTCCTCCTCGCGCTCGTCCCCTTTGCCGTCAACCTCGCCCGCAAAAGGAAACCCTTCACCATCGGCACGTCCGTCTGGCTCGTCCTGATGACCGCCCTCGCCCTCGCCAACGGAACCGGCCTCGTAAACGGCGCGTATTTCATTTCCCGCTGGTTTTCCTTGAGCGGAACATAAGCGGGAATAGAGCGTGTCAATTGGTATTATGAGCCTGTTTCAAAATCCAGCAAAAGGGGGACTCGGCAATGTGCATTGACAAGTTGCGGCACACCTACAGGGTGCCGCATACCGTAGGTGTGCCGCGCCCCGGCCCCGAATCACGGCGGAGGCTTGCGTTCCGTTTTTTTGGAGAGGGGGTTGAAGTAGCCTCATATAAAAAATGATCCACAGATTGTGCCCTGTATGGCGATCCAGATTACACTGATTTTTCGTACTTAAGCCCCGCTGAATCGGTGAAATCTGAGCCCGTTTCAAAGTCTTCCCTTTTTTGCATTTTTTGCGCTTTTTTCCCGTTTGATTAAAGCAGGACGGTTCCCAATCGCATATATACTGTGGAGGCTTTTATGCGATTACCAAGAGAATTAGGGATTGTTACTAAATAAAATTGACAACTAAAGGTTAGCAACAACAGAGTAATTCCATTCACCATGAAAATCAGCCTTAATAATGTTTAGTTTCTCAAAATCTTCATCGGTGATTT
>JAISZQ010000154.1 GCA_031269165.1 Spirochaetaceae bacterium | reverse complement strand
GAATAAATACGAATAATACATACCCATCAGCGCGTATTCGCAACGCCATGTATGGCGCACATTCGCGTACATTCGCGGACAAAAAAACTAAAAATCTGTGTAATCCGTTGACCACTCTTATACTCCATTCGCTTACGTTGTTGACAGGGGAGGCTTTCCCACTGTCAACAACTTAAGAATTTCGTCCGCGGATTGACGCGGATTTTCACGGATTATACCCCGCTCGATCCGTGTTAATCCGCGCCGCCATCAGGCGCAATCCGCGGACCTTTCTTTTCTTTTTGCTTACGTTGTTGACAGGGGCGGCTTTCCCCCTTATACTAGATAAGGTAAGGAGAAATTGTTATTACCTTAAAAAATGAAGAAGCACAAGTCAATAGACCGGAGGGGGTTCCCGCTCACGATCCAGAGGAAGCGCGGGAACTGGAGGCTTTCTTTGCCAAAAGTTCGACTCCGCCGCAAGGGAAACTGCCTTTGGGGTCAAATAGCGCGCTTGGCAAAGTAACGGAGAGAGGTTTGTCCCCTGCCGAAAATCATGAGGGCAGCAGAAATACGAACGCCTATGCAAACCGGGTTAAAATGGACCGGTTCCTCGCCCGGCCTACATTCAGGATAAAGAGCAACCGGCAGGTGTTGTGGAGTGCCCTGTCTTTTTTCAACGCGCCGCCAGATAAGGTGAGTAAGTTTTTTGTAACCAAGCGGCTCACTGCGGTTTGCAACGTACTTGAACAGCTCATCACGACGGCGCGCATTGTTTTTCCGCGCAACGATCAGAACCGCAGCGCATGGTTGCGTGTTCATTCGCCTTTTTCCTACAATGTTCTGAACGTTGTGCGGCGGTGGAATATGTCACAGATTGCCGCTATAACCGGACGCTTGCAAAATCATCCCCGCGACGTGTATATATCCGACTTAAAAAAATTGACTCAGTTGATTTATCGGCCGATTATTATACTTGACGCTGTTGACGCCGACCGGCATATTCCCCTTATTGTGAATAAATTGTACCGATTGATTTATTCTGAGGACGACGTTGTTTTTAGCGAGAAACAGAAAAAAACGATTCAAAATTTGACGCGCCAGTATGGAGAAGTATGCGGCGGGGTTCGCTACGCTCTGTATCCGCTTTTGATGAAACTGTTGTGTGATAAATGGTACGACTACGATACTTTTTTTACGGAACATCGCCAGAAAATCTATGCGTTTTTGGATATTAAAAAAGGAGACTCTGTGATTCCTCCCAGACAGGCGGAACGTGCCGTTTCGGATATGCCGGATATTGATGAGATCGAACATATCGGTGACCAGGCAAATTTAGAAACGGGGGTTGACGACAAGTCGGGGTTGAAGGGGCAACGATTTGAACAAACCCTGAAAAACGGCCTTGAAATCCTGGAGATACTCTTTCCCGGATCCGGCTGGAACCGGCCACAGTTTTTTCCTGATTTTTATCAGTATTTCGTTCATGTTTTTGACTTTGAAAAGGGAGTTCAGCGCCTCCATCCTGAAAATCCGGTTCTCCAAATTCTTGTTCTTTCGCAAATAGCGCGGAACGTGTTTGACGCTTTGCGTAATTTGGCAATAAAGTCTGGGGATAATGCCGATGGCCCTTCGCTGGGAAAACTCATACGCAGTTGGGAGGAGGCGGTTGAAAAACTGGTTTATCACGATTATTTTAAGTTGTTAACCGAATACGTTGATTATTACTCAATTTCCGCCCAGTTCCGAAAAATATCCTATGGAAGAAAAGTTGCCAACGAGTTGCATTACTTCACCAAAAGTTTTATGCTGCCTTTCTTTGACTGTTCCGTTGATCCTAAGTACATTCACTTTTCCGTAAGAGAAGAGGTCAATTTGTTTGATACGATTAAAGCGTTGTACGAAAAATTGGACGAGATCATCCGCGCGCCGGATAAAACGGTGTTCTTTAACAATTTCTCAAGCCCGTTTGATTTTAATATGCCGAACCCCGTTTCAAGGCGTCTTTGCTCGCTGTTTGACAAGGAACACAGGACAAACGAAATCGTGATCACGCTGGCGCATGCTATAACGGCCGCGCTTCACTATCTTATAAATAGCCCCGACAGTTGGGCGTACGCTTCCGACCACCACCGGAAAAAATTTCGTTCCCGGCATTCTGCGAGTCTTATTCCGTTCGAATGGCAGGATCAGGGCCTCCATCCCGACACCCTGTTCCGCAATTCCATCGAAACCCTGAGACGAGAGGCTCTCCAAAAGTTTAAAATCGAAACGAAAGACCCAGACTGAACGACGCGCCCTGGAAATCGCTCAACTGGTCGCCGAACGTTTCTCCAAAAACCGCCGCGTCTAGTTTTACCCAACCGAAATCTACGCCAAAACCGGCACCGGGGAGCATCTGTTGCCAGCCCGCACGAATCCAGAAAGCCCTCAGCAGTTGTAATTCTAATCCCGCGCCAATATTCAGAAACACATTGCGGTCCGCGTTTTCAAGAGCATCGCTCGAGAGGTGGTAGTCTATCGCCAAAACAATATCCCTGACAATTTCGCCCGGAAAAACATTTTTGCTGCGAAAACAAGCGGAAAAATCATAGGACGGTTTAAGAAAAGCCCAATTTGTCGCGGATGGCGCTATTCCATCCGCATAGTCCGTATAACTTGTATAGCGGGTCACATAAAGAGGGCTCGGCAGATCGTTAAGCACAACGGAAAAATACACCATGTCGAAAAAACTTAAAAGAAGTCCCGTATTAACACCGATTCCCATTTGGAATTCAAGCGGTTGTTCTTGCAGGTTTCGTAAAATATGGCGAAAATCGACAGCAAGAATCTCCCGGGGCGCGAATACGATGCGGTAATTCGGTTTTATCGTAAAGCCGGGAGTAAGTGTTATCGTTTCCTCAAAGTTTTTAAGGGGAAAAGACCGCCCAAAATAGAACGCTATCTCTTCCACCATATTGGCGTTCACCACAAATATATTGTCTCTTTCCCACCATATTTTCAAATACTGGCGGTTTAAGAACGCCCATCCGCCATCGCCTTTGAGGGAACCGATCATAAGCGGGCCGTTCGAATTAAACCCGGATTCATAACGGTTTTTGATTCTGGCGGCATATACGGAAGGGTCTGAAAAATTGCTGCTTATCAGGCGGAGTGTTGTATCGATGTCGTGGACGGTTATGTCGAAAGCGGCCACAGAAAACTGGTCTTCCGCCGTCGTGAAACCGGCCGGGTTCACAAAAATGGTTTCAAAATCATCGACAAACGCCGCGTGATTACCCCCCATCCCATTTGACCGGGGAGAATTGAACGGAAAAGAAATGAGCGTGGTGTCGCTTTCCTGCGTATTCTGAGTCTCTCCAAACACCGTGAACACAGAGGAAAAAAGGATGACAAAAGCGGCAAAGTGGAAACAACTCATTTTTCTTTTGTTAATAATAGCATATTTCCGCGCAAGGGGGCTAGCGGACACAACGTTATGTATTTTTTTAGGCGGCCTTCCGTGATGCCCCCGATTGTGACGGCTGAATGGTTATGATTTTCCGCGTATTCGTGAGGTTGCGGGCTAATGGCTGGGGATATTCAATCCGGGGACTTTCAATCCGGGGATTTTCAATCCCCTGTGCTTCGTGGTTCTCAAAAATGCCGTGCGTGTATCTTGGGTAGTCCCCTCTTATAACGCTTCCCGCACAATCCGCACGATTTCCGAAACATCCGCCATCGCGCCTTTGCCGAGATCTCCGCACGCCAGACGCGCTTGCCGGGGTTCGATGAAAAATGCGCCGCGTGTTTTCAGTGTTTCGATGTTTGCGCGGGTGATGGGGTTTTCCCACATCGCGGTGTTCATGGCCGGGGCGATGAAAAGCGGCTTTTGCCAGGCGGCCAGCACCACGGTAGAAAGATAGTCGTCGGCGATGCCCGCGGCGATTTTGGCGATGATGTTTGCCGTGGCCGGGGCTATCAGTACCGCGTCCGCGTTTTTGGCAAGCGATATGTGCCGCACGTCCTCATTCCCCATCTCCGCGAACATATCTGTGGAGACTTTGCGCCCGGTCAGGGTCTGCAACGTGAGCGGCGTGATGAAGTGTTGCGCGGCGCGCGTCATGACGGCATGCACCGCGACGCCCTCTTTCGTGAGCGTGTTTGCGATGTCCGCTGCTTTGTAGGCGGCGATGCTGCCCGTGATGCCGAGAACGATGTTCTTGGGAACGACGTTTTTCACACGCCCCCCGCACTGTCTCGATTCCGGTTACGCCAATAGCCATGCAGGAAATCGCAAATGCCGTCCGCGATCGCTTCTTTGGTCTCAAACCGGGTGATGTTTTTCCACCGGTCAATGAGAAACGCGGTGTGTTTGCGGGCGGTGATACCGGCAAGGTCGTTCGCCAGCACACAGGCGCAGTGGTTCTTTTCGAGCAACGCGAAGGCCGCATCCGTCAACACCGCTTCGGAAACATGGTTCAAAAGTTTGAAGCCGACCAGTGTCGATGCGGGCGACAAGTCGTGAAAGAGGCCGATTATCTTGGGGGTGGGCTTCAAAACGAGGCGCAGTTCGCGCTCGGACGAGGAAATCTTGTCCCGGTTGGTTATCTCGCGGCCTTCGCCGTCAAGAACCCGTTCGACCGCATAGTCGCTGACCGCCATGCTGTGCACGATCGCGTCGATTTCGTGTTCGGCGAAGATCCGCCTGACCGCCGCCTCAAGGCCGGACACGCCTTCAACTTCGCTATACTGGATAAAATCGCCGTCATCCCCGTTAAACGGTTGAGACGGCAATGCCGCGTGCTTCCCGTGGACATAGAAGACCGTCCCCGTGAGGTGGTGCCGGGCCAACCGATCCGCGATCAACGCGCCCAGCCGTCCCGTTGCGAAGTTGGTGATACTCCGCACCCCGTCGATGCGCTCCTCGGTGCCGCCAGCCGTAACCAGATAATTCATAACCATTCAGTCGCCGCCGTGATCCGGGGGCGTTGCGGACGCAGGGCTATGCCCTGCTTCTGGAGTTTCGGGTGGGCTACGCCTACTTTTCCGAAACTCCACGCCGTGATTCGGGGGCGGGGCGAACCCTGCGGGTCGCCTTCGGGGGCACCCTACAGTCCTCAACGTCCTGTTTCGGACTTCCGGGCCGGGGTGTGCTCTATTTTGCGTCCGTCCTTGGACGCTGGGGGCGTTGCGGGGGTGTCCCCCGCTGAGGGGGGTAGCGGAGGGCTTAAGCCCGGAGCGAGGGGGGAGGCGTCCCCCCACCTGAATAGCATTCCTCATTCTCAACGGCTCCCGTCTCACAGTTTCTCGAAGTCCGCCGCGCCGTGCTTGCAGAGTGGGCAGACAAAGTCTTCGGGCAGATCCTCGCCCTCGTGTACATAGCCGCAAATCTTGCACACCCAGCCTTTTTTCGGGGCGTTTCCGACCGGCGGCTTGGGCTTGATGTGGTCAAAGTAGTATTGATACGTTACCGAGGGCTTTTCGCTCAAGAGGCCCGCTTCCGTAACCTCGGCGACAAAGAGGGTGTGCGTCCCGAAATCGGTGTGCGAAACGACTTTCCCCGACAGGAAGGCGTTCGCGCAAGCATCCGCGTAAAAAAGGCCGTTCGCGCTCCGCTTTACGTCCGGTACGTCCGCGAATTTATCCACCGTCCGCCCGCTCTGGAACCCAAAATGCTGAATCGTCTTGAACGGAACGTCTTGCGACAAAATGGAGACGTTGAACACGCCCGTCTTGAGGATCAAGTCGTGCGTATAGTTCTGCTTGTTCACGGCAATCGTGACGCGCTTCGGGTTGTCGGTCAACTGGACGGCGGTGTTGATGATACAGCCGTTGTCTTTTTCACCATTTTTTGCCGTGAGAAGATAGAGCCCGTAACTCAGCTTGAAGAACGCGGCGTTGTCAACCGAGCCTTCCTTGACCACGTGGGCTTCGAGTTCGTGCCGGGGAATCGTGTCGAGAATCGCCTGGGCAAGCGCGTCAATGTCGCGCCGGGTCTGCTCTTTTACCGAGGACTCGACCGACACGTTGTTCCCGACAATGGTGATGTTCTTCATCTTGGAAAACACCTCGCGCATACGCTCCCCGGCAAACGTCGCCCAACTGCCGTTTTCGATGAACGCGACGGTCCGGTTTTGCAGATTGTGCTCGGCAAGCGCGTTCAGATCGCACTCCATCGGAAAGAACACCCCCGCGTTGTAGGTGGGGCTCGCAAACACGAGATGGCTTGCCCGAAAACTCTCGGCGACCACGGAGGAAAAATGCGTCTTGGAGACATCGTACATCTTGATGTTGCGTAAGCCGCCCGCGCCCAGCCGCGCCGCGAGAATCTGCGCCGCGTTTTCCGTGTTGCCGTAGATCGACGCATAGAAAATCACCACGGCGGTTTCTTCCGGCGTATACGTACTCCAGTGCTGATACTTGTCGATATACCAGCCTATGTTGTTCCGCCAAACCGGCCCGTGCAAGGGGCAGATCAGCGCGATGTCCAGCGAGGCCGCCTTTTGCAGAAGCGCCTGCACCTGATTACCGTACTTCCCGACAATGTTCGTGTAATACCGCCGCGCCTCGTCAAGATAATCACGGGAAAAATCCACCTCGTCGGCAAAAAGATTCCCGTTCAACGCGCCAAAGGTCCCGAAAGCGTCCGCCGAAAAGAGAATTTTCCGCGTACTCTCGTAGGTTACCATCACCTCAGGCCAGTGAACCATCGGCGCGCGGACAAAGTGAAACCGGCGCCCGGCAATCTCAAGCGCGTCCCCGTCTTCGACCACCTTGAGATGCTTGTCCACGTCAAAATCGTTGAACTGCCGCATGATCTGCGCCGCAATCTGGTTCGTCACAATCGTCACTTCAGGATAGCGCAACACAACCTCGGCAAGCGTCGCCGCATGGTCGGGCTCCAAGTGATTGACAATCACATAGTCCAGCGGCCTCCCCGCCAAGAGATGCGCGACGTTCTCCAAAAACTGCCCGCTCACCGCCTTGTCCACCGTGTCGAGCAACACCGACTGGGCACCCAGCCAGAGATAGGCGTTGTACGAGACCCCGTTCGGCACCGGATACACGTTCTCGAACAGCGCAATCCGCCGATCGTTCGCCCCAACCCAATACAAATCAGGGCCGCCGGGCCCTTGCGCGATTTCCATAACTTGATACATCATAACCCCTTTACGCCTCCCTTTTTATTATAGATAACAGAATAGCACGGGCCTGTCAACCACCCGGTACGTTCTCGCCACCCGCAAACAAAAATGCGTATCTTCTTAAAAGGGGGAAGTCTCCCACTGTCAACAACTTAAGAATTTTGATCCGCGAATGGCGCGAATAAATACGAATAATACATACCCATCAGCATGTATTCGCATACATTCGCGTACATTCGCGGACAAAAAAACTAAAAATCTGTGTAATCTGTTGACCACGCTTATATTCCATTTCCTTAAGTTGTTGACAGGGGGAGGCTTCCCCCTCTTTAGGGATTCTTACGGAGAACGACGGGACTTCTTATCGGCGGCCTTACGACTGCTCTATCTCGCTTAACGGGATCGGCTGGGGGCTTGTGTTTTCGCCCTCAATGCGGGAGAGCTCTTCAAGAAGTTCGCGGCCTTTGCGGGAGAGTTTTTGCGGGGTCTGGACAAGGGTCTTGATGTAGAGGTCGCCGCGCCGAACGGAGAAGGCGTTGCCTTGCGGAACGCCCTCCTCGCGGATGCGGAGGAGTTTGCCGTTTTGGGTGCCGGGCGGGATTTTCACCTTGATCGTCTTGCCGTCGAGGGTCGCCACTTGGATTTCGCCGCCCAACGCGGCCTGGGTGATCGAGACGGGAACGGCGCAGTAGAGATCGTCGTCCTGCCGCTCGAAATATTTGTGCGGCTTCACGTGGATAAACACGTAGAGATCGCCGGGGGGGCCGCCGTTTGCGCCCGCGTCGCCCTGTTTGGGGATGACGATACGGCGACCGTGTTCGACTCCGGGGGGGATCGTTACCTTGATGGTCTGCTTCTTCTTCTGGGCACCCGCACCCCCGCACTGACGGCACGGTTTGTCGATGATGGTACCCGCGCCCCCGCAGGCGGGACAGGTTTGGGACAGGCTAAAGAGGCCCTGGCTATGCCGCACTTGGCCCGCACCGCCGCACGTCGGACAGGTTTTCCGGCCCGACCCCGGTTCGGCCCCCGACCCGTGACAGGCGGAACAGGATTCGTTGTGCGCGTATTGAATCTCGACTTTGGTGCCAAAGACGGCGTCCTTGAAGGACAACTCGATGTCGTAGCGGAGATTCGCGCCCGACCGGGTCCCGCTCCGTGAAGACCGCCCGCCGCCAAAGCCGCTGAATCCGCCGCCACCAAAAATGCTTTCAAAGATGGAGCCCAAATCACTGCCGCCAAAGATGTCCTCAAAGCCCTGGAAGTTGCTCCAGTTGTGACCGCCGCCCATGCCTTCCACCCCGGCAAAGCCGAACTGGTCGTAGGCCGACCGCTTCTGGTCGTCGGAGAGAACCTCATACGCCTCGGTAGCCTCTTTGAACTTTTCCTCGGCATTTTTGTTGCCCGGATTTCTGTCCGGGTGATACTGCACGGCGAGTTTCCGGTAAGCCTTCTTGATCTCTTCTTTAGGCGCGCCTTTTTGCAAGCCGAGTACTTCGTAGTAATCTCGTTTAGCCATATAATCGGGAACCGGCGGCAGAAACCGTTATGCTCTTGTCCCTGCCGCCGATCTTTCCTCCTATTTGTCCACCACTTCGTAGTCGGCGTCTTCCGCCGGTTTGGTATTGTCACCGCCGCCCGCATTCGGGTCGCCGCCGGGAGCACCGCCCCCAAAACCGCCGGGACCGCCCGCAAAGCCACCGGGACCACCCGCAAAACCGCCTCCCGCATTGGGATCGCCGCCGGGTTGCCCGCCTTGCGCTCCGGTCTGCTTGTAGACTTCTTCGGCAATTTTGTAGGAGACCTGTTTCAACGCCTCGGTCTTTGCCTTGATCGCCTCGATGTCGCTGCCTTCAAGTGCCCGCTTCACCTCCGCGATCGCTTCCTCGGCCTTGGCCTTGTCCGCGCCGCTCACCTTGTCGCCCAGATCCTTGATGTTTTTCTCGGTGCTGTAGACCATCGAATCGGCCTCGTTGCGAACCTCCGCCTTTTCCTTTTCCTTGCGGTCGGCCTCGGCGTTCAACTCCGCCTCTTTCACCATGCGGTCGATGTCCGAATCGGAGAGCCCCGACGAACTTTCGATGCGGATCTTCTGCTCCTTGCCTGTCCCTAAGTCTTTCGCCGAAACGTGGACGATGCCGTTCGCGTCGATGTCAAACGTTACCTCGATCTGCGGCACCCCACGCGGCGCGGGAGGAATCCCCACCAAGTCGAACCGGCCAAGCGTCCGGTTCTGGGTCGCCATCTCGCGTTCGCCCTGCAAGACCTGTATCGAGACCGCCGTCTGCCCGTCCGCCGCCGTGGAGAACACCTGACTCTTGCGGGTGGGAATCGTCGTGTTGCGCTGGATGAGCTTCGTCATCACGCCGCCCAGTGTCTCGATACCGAGCGAGAGAGGCGTCACGTCGAGCAACAGCACATCTTTCACGTCGCCGCCCAAGATGCCGCCCTGAATCGCCGCGCCGATAGCAACCGCCTCGTCCGGGTTCACGCCCTTGTTTGGCTCCTTGCCAAAAAGTTCCTGGACAATCTGCTGTACCTTCGGGATACGGGTCGAGCCGCCCACAAGGATAACCTCGTCAATCTGAGACGCGGAGAGCCCCGCATCGGCGAGGGCTTTCTTGCACGGCTCCTTGCTCCGTTCAAAAAGATCGTCAACCATCTGCTCGAACTTCGCGCGAGACAACGATTTTTGCAGGTGCTTGGGACCGTTCTGGTCGGCGGTAATAAAAGGAAGATTGATCTCGGTACTCGTCATCGCCGACAACTCGATCTTCGCCTTCTCGGCAGCCTCGCGCAGACGCTGTAACGCCATGCGGTCGGCGGCAAGGTCGATACCCGTGTCGGCCTTAAACTCGGCACTGAGCCACTTCACGATACGGTCGTCAAAGTCGTCGCCGCCCAGATGCGTGTCGCCGTTCGTGCTCTTCACCTCGAACACGCCGTCGCCCAATTCAAGAATGGACACGTCAAACGTACCGCCGCCCAGATCGTAGACCGCGATCGTCTTCTCGGACTTCTGGTCCTTGTTGAACCCGAACGCGAGACTCGCCGCCGTCGGCTCGTTGATGATACGCTTCACCTCAAGCCCCGCGATCCGCCCCGCATCCTTCGTCGCCTGACGCTGGGCGTCGTTGAAGTACGCCGGTACCGTGATGACCGCCTCCGTCACCTCTTCGCCGAGGTAATCCTCCGCCGTCTTCTTCATCTTTTGCAGCACCTTCGCCGAAATCTCAGGCGGGGAATACTTTTTCCCGTCGATGTCAACGCGCACATCGTCGCCCTGCTCCGTCACCTTGTAGGGCACGAGTTTCATCTCGTTGCTCACCTCGGAAAAACGCCGCCCCATGAACCGTTTAATCGAATAAACCGTGTTCCCGGGGTTTGTCACCATCTGGTTCTTCGCCGGAGCGCCGACAACCTGCTCGCCCTTGCTCGTAAACCCGACAATAGACGGCGTCGTCCGTCCGCCCTCGCTATTCTGGATAACGATCGGCTCGCCGCCCTCCAGCACCGCCACGCACGAATTCGTGGTTCCCAAGTCAATACCAATAATTTTTCCCATATTCCGCTCCTTCTATCTATATATCAAAAATCAATTTCTCAGTTTAAGTTACCCATGAATAAGGAGGGGGAAGTCTCCCCCTCGCTCCAGCCATCGCAAACGCTTTAATCGCTTATGCGTTTGCGCCGTCTTACGCTACCCCCTCTCCTAGGGGCTCCGCCCCTAAAACCCCGCAACCCCTTCGGGGAATGGAAAATGATAACAATGAACCGTGCATCTCCCAAACACGACATTTTCCATTCTCCATTTTCAATTCGCGCACCGCGCGCTTCCCCTTCGACAGGACTCAGGGTCCGGCCAACGTGCTCCCGAAGGGAGCGCGCAAACTCAACCTGCCTCAGCAGGTTGAGCCGGCATCAGTACCTTCACCTTTGCCGTCCTGACCACGCGGTCTTTCAGCAAATAACCCTTCAGAAACTCTTCCTGCACCACCGATTCGGTCGCCTCGGCGGAATTTTCCACCATCAACGCCTCGTGACGCTCAGGATCGAAGGGCTCGCCCGCCGACACATAGCGTTTCAGCCCCCACTTGTTCTCAAGCGTGCTGTACAAGCGATTCTCCGTCATGCCGATACCCTCGAAAAGGCCCGAAAACGCCGCCCCCATATCGGCCCCCTCCGCATTTTTCGCGTCAGACGCCGCCTTCAAGGCCCGCTCAAAGTCGTCCAGAATCGGAACGAGGTCGAGCAACAGACTCTGATTGGCAAAATCAATCGCATCCGCCTTATCCTTCGCCATCCGCTTCCGGTAATTCTCAAAATCCGCAGCCTTCCGCAGATACTGGTCGTTCCGCTCGGCCACCTGAGCCTCTAACTCGGCACACCGTGCCTCAAGCGCGGCAACCCGCTCCTCCTGAGTAGGCGGAACTTCCGCCCCGGCTCCCGTTTCAGGCTGCGCGTCCTCCGCAACCGTTTCCTCGACCTTTGCCGCCGACTCAACCGTCCCGGCCACCTCTTCCCTCTCGTTGTTGGGCGTTTTTTTGTCTTTCATATCTTCTAAAAAATAACGAAACTCGGAAAAAAAGTCAAGGATTTTGACGAATTTTCCTCGAAATTTGTATCAATTTTTATGATTTTCGACAAAATTCGAGTAATTTACCCCTGTTTCCTTCCAACCCAATGATGGAGACAAAAGCAGAGCAACATCACGCGCCGTTTAACCGACAGCCACTGTAAAAACAGCATAATATCAAAGAAATGCAACCACGAACCACCCGAACGGAATATAAGGATCATGGACTCAAAGTTCGTGTTTACCCGTGAGGTTGCCACTGTCAACAACTTAAGAATTTTGTCCGCGGATTGACGCGGATTTTCACGGATTATACCCCGCTCGATCCGTGTTAATCCGCGTCGCCCTATGGCGCAATCCGCGGACTTTTCTTTTTGCTTAAGTTGTTGACAGTGGTGAGGTTGTGGGTCAATGGCCCGTTGGGAAGAATCCCTGAAATAAAGCCATCCTTGAGCGATTGCACATAAATGACGTTGCCCCGGAACAAAGAAAACCGCCCCTCTGCGGGCGAAGCAATCCGGTGAGGGCCTTCTCCTCTGGATTGCTTCGGGCTACGCCCTCGCAATGACGACTCTGCCACGACCCCTACTAACCACGAACCACACGCCCCTGCGGGGAATTGATAATGGCAGGTGGTCGGCGCAAGCCGCCCGGCATTGTGAACCCCCCGTCATTGCGAGCCGCGAAGCGGCGAAGCAATCCAGAGAGCGCACCCTTGCCCCCGAAGGGGGCCCCGATGCCCGTTCTCCTCACGACGCGCCCAAGGGAAGCCCCCGAGGGGCCTCGCAATGACGCCTCGCCTGCACGCCCCCGTCATTGCGAGCCGCGAAGCGGCGAAGCAATCCAGAGAGCGCACCCTTGCCCCCGAAGGGGGCCCCGATGCCCGTTCTCTTCACGACGCGCCCAAGGGAAGCCCCCGAGGGGTCTCGCAATGACGCCTAGCCTCCACGCCCCCGTCATTGCGAGCCGCGAAGCGGCGAAGCAATCCAGAGAGCGTACCCTTGCCCCCGAAGGGGGCCTCGATACCCGTTCTCTTCACGACGCGCCCAAGGAAAGCCCCCGAGGGGTCTCGCAATGACGGCCTCCTCCCAACCGGGCTTTTCGTGTATACTGAGACAATGTTAAATCTATGTAGGGAGCAACCATGAACAAGAAAAAAGTAAAGGCGGCATTGCTGGCGTTTGCCGTGGTTCTGGCGGGGTGCGCGAGTGCGCCCACAAATTCAGGGGGCGGCGGCAACAACGCGGACCCAGCGGCGGCGAAACTGGCGAAGGACCTCAAGGCAATCGGGCCGAAGGGCGGCACGGTAACGCTCTCAGACCGGGTGAGGCTCAACACGGCCCTCACCGTGCCGGAGGGGGTTACGCTTGACCTGACGGCGGAGGGTGCGGCCCTCGAACTTGGGGACGGCGCGGTCTTGACCGTGAACGGCACGGTGCGGGCAACGGGACACGGCGACCACGGCAAGGGCTGGGTTGAGGGGAGCCTCCACGTGGGAGACGGCGCAGCGGTCATCAACGGGAGCGGGACGATCAACCTCACGAGCAAGGGACGCCTCCTCAACATCGGGAGCGACAAGGGCAAGCGTCAGCTCACCCTTGACGGCGTGACGCTGGTCGGGTTGCCGGACAACGATAATCCCCTCGTCGGGATATACGAAAACAGCGCGTTAATCCTGAAAAGCGGCGCGATTACGGGTAACACCCGCTTAAGTGATAAACACGCCTCAGGCGGCGGCGTTGAGGTGCACAAGGGAACGTTCACGATGGAAGGCGGCACGATTTCCGG
>JAISZQ010000010.1 GCA_031269165.1 Spirochaetaceae bacterium | reverse complement strand
GTTCACCATGTCACACAAGAACTGGTCGCCGGGGACAATCAGTTTGAACACGTCATGGTCAACATTCCTGCGCGTAACAACAGGCACTTTGTTAAGACATCCCTTTCCGGCCTCCCAAGATTCCTTCTCCTCGCTCTCGGAAGAAGTGGAGAAGTTGGTAATATCTTTGTAAAAATACTCCTCCGTCCTCTCTTTTTTGCCGTCTTCGTCCATGTTGAATGTGTACTGATAGACGTAAACCTGCTTGTCACTGAAAAGAAGCCATGTCCCCTGAAACGCTGAAGTACGGAACTTTCCGTCTTTGCCACGTTTGACACGTGTGTTCTTGTCGTAGTGCCAGTGCTTGAATTCGCAGGGCGTTATTTCGTTGACCTGCGATTCCTCCACACCAGTTTTATCCAAAGCCTTTTGCTTCAGATTTAAGCTGGCGTACTTCGCCTGGACGAGTTGGTCGTATTCCTCGTCAGAGATGTTTTTCGAGAAGCACCCTTCCGGAGCCATGAAGTATTTGATTACCTTCTGCTGGTCCGGCGTCCGACCTTGGAGTGCTGCCTTTAGTGCAATGTCTGCCATTGTCATTCTCCTATAAAAAATATTTCTAAAAGAGGTCAAGCCCCTTTATAGACACGTTGGTCGTTCTACCCCAAGTATGTGGTAGAACAGGGCAATATCGGCTTCCGATATACCCGCATTGTTCGCCTCTTGCAAGGCTTCCTGCCATGTCGGGCTTGTCTTGAAAAACTTCCGCCCGAAATAGTCGTACTTGATATACGCGAGGCAATACTGATAGACCGCCTTTGGTTCTATCATCATCGCCGCGTTCAAATACTCTTGTATTTTGTCAATGTCAGGACGCTGCAAGAGAAACGCCTTTTGTCCTTTCAAGAGACAGACCGCCGCGTAAAAGAACGGCGTGGAATCCTCAAAGTTTTCTTCCATTGCCTTCTCAAAGCACGGAAGCGCTTTATCGTAAAGTTTCAACCGAAGGTAGCATAAGGCGATTGAGCCGTTGAGTTGTTTGTTGTCCGGGTTTTCCGCTATTTGCTCCCGATACGAGGCGATGTACTTGTTGATTTGCGGCATGGGCATAGCCATGACGGTGGGCATTTCCTTAATGACCACCGGGTTATCGCAAGCCGCGCATTTTTCTCCTACGGTTTGCCCAAGCTCACCGCAGTTAGGACATTTTATTACATGTGCCACAATATTTTCTCCTGTATTTCTTTACGAAGCGGCACCAGTTCCTGCCGTTTCAGTACGCATACTTTTACCCGCATGCGGTCTGTTCCCGCCGTCAAATTTTTATGGGTAACGCCCAAGCGGAATAATATACCTGTTGCGGCATTAAGGCCGAAACAAGCGGCCCCGGCTTCCCGCAGTCCTCGACAATCACCGCGCAACAAACCGTATTCCCGCTGTCCCCCAAGCCGGACTCCACCACGTTCTTCTTCCGCATGGCAAAGAAGGATTTCCGCACGTCCTTCGGGTTTGCGAGCGGCGTTTCTCCCGGCGCGAAAACGAGAAAACTGAAAAAGGGGTAAAACCCGTGAAAAAAGGCCAAAAGAGGGCCTGAAAGGGGCGTATAACGACCTAAAACGTTTTTGTGGGGGGGGGGGCACCCGCGAAAAGGGGGGAGGTCACGAGAAAATTATTCTTCAAAAACGCCATTTTTTGCATAACCAGCCTTTTATCTCCCCCGGCTTTACTGCCGGGTAATCAATAAAAATATTTATACCACATCCGAACAAAAGTGTCAAGCGGTATCCATCATTTTTCACTCATTTTTACGAAAAAAAGTGAAAAATCTTTTCATGGCCGCGAATCACCCAAACCACCTGAGCAAATGTTCGTGGCGTTCATGGTTAAATTATTTGATATTGTGCTTGTTTTATAATAGCGGGTGTTTCAAAACCTCAAGAGCCGAAGGTGACCGCCTGTCAAAACTCGCTCGTGTTTTGGAACAGGCTCAAAAAAGTAAATGACGTTGCCCTGAGCCAAAAGACGAAACCGCCCACTTGAACATTTCTAGAAAAGAGGATAGACTAAAGAAGATTTAATCGTTGAGGAAATACTGATTGATCGCCTGTCGCGGGAACGGTTGCAAACCTTCCGGGTGCGGGAAGACAATCACTATTTCCCAAGAACAGCCGGTATGGAGAGATGACCGAGCGGCCGAAGGTGCACGATTGGAAATCGTGTGTGCTCAAAAGGTACCGAGGGTTCGAATCCCTCTCTCTCCGTCGCTGAGGAACCGATAATTGTCAAGCTGACATTAGTCAGCCGCTGACTACTGTCAGCCGCTGACTAGTATCGTTTCCCTTTGGAGAGATGCGAGAGCGGTTGAATCGGGCGGTCTCGAAAACCGTTGACCTCTTAAGGGGTCCGAGGGTTCGAATCCCTCTCTCTCCGTTTTAGTTTTGATAGAACCTTTGGCATCGCAGACACCGATGCCCTCTGCCGCAACCCAAGGAAAGCCTCCTCGGAGGAAACATTCACTCCCCCAGAAAGGGGGCCGCAGATATTTCTCATCGCAACACCCCCAAGGAAAGCACTGTCAACAACTTAAGCAAAAAGAAAAGAAAGGTCTGCGGATTTTCGCGGATTAACACGGATCGAGTGGGGTATAATCCGTGAAAATCCGCGTAAATCTGCGGATAAAATTCTTAAGTTGTTGACAGTGCCAAGGAAGGCCCCTTCGGGGGGAAACGTTTACTCCCCCTGAAAGGGGGCCGCAGATATTTCTCATCGCAACACCCCCAAGGAAGGCCCCCGTGGGGCCTAGTGGTAGTAGATGCCGTTTATGGTGATGTCGCTCCAGAAGGAGGAGTAGGATTCAATGCCGCCTACGGCTTCTTCCCAGATGTTTTGGAGGGCGTAGGCGCGGTCGCGGCTTACGGTGCGGCCCTTGGGGTCGATCGGCGGGAGGGCGGTCTCGCCAAAGGAGAAGGCGATCCGCTGGTTGTCTATGTTGCCGAAGTACCACGAGGCGTAGTCGGGGCGGAGTGTCCACGTGTCGGGGGCGGCGCCTAAACCAAAGGCGACGTCAACCGGGATCCAGCCTACGCCGTCGAGCCAGAAGGCGGCCCAGTAATGTTTCACGGTGGAGCGGTCGGTGTTGACCAGTACCCCCGCGCAGGGGACGGCGGGGATTCCGGCGGCGCGGCAGAGGGCGGAGAAGAGGAGGGACGCGCTGTAACTGTCGGCGGTTTGGGTTCGCAACGCGTGCAATGCCGAACCGGAAGCCGATTCCGGCGGCGATTCTGACGCGGCGTTTGACTTGTCGAGAGCCGCCGTTTCATGCGTTCCCCCGTCGTCGCCGGTATCGGTACCGACATCGGTAATCGCAAGGTCTTTGAGCAACGAGCGGTAGATGAGGCGGGCCTTGAGGTAGGGGTTCCGCTCGCGGCCGACGATTGCGGCGGCTTTTTCGGTGATTTCGTTGTGGTCGGCGGGAACAAGCGGCGTTTTTCCCAGATAGGCTTTATAGACGGGTAACCTCGTGTCCTGAGTCAGGGCGGTTTGTGTGACGGCGGTCTCGACCGTGTAGACCGAGACGAGATAGTTTACAGAAACCCGCATCGTCTCGCCGGGCCGCATATCGGTCAACTTGTACAATGTTGTTCCCCGGTAGTCTTCTGTGAAAGGTTTGGGCGTTTTGGAGAGGACGCGCGTGATTTGCTGGGATGCGCTCGCGGTCGGGCGGGGAATCGCAAGGTAGAGCGCGTTCGGGGCGGCGGCTTCCTGCACCATCACGTCGGTGGAAAACGCGACAATATACTCACGGCCCTCGCCCAGCGTCTTTTTTCCCTTTGCGCGGGACACTTCAATCGGTATCTGGCTCCCCGGAAGAGCCGGCCGTGCGGATTCTTCCGTCTCGTCGTTCTGACCCGTGGCGCTTACGGTGAGAAGGCCGGTACCCGTCCCGTCGGGGACATAGACCCGGATTTCACGTTCTCCCCAACGTTCGTAACCGCCCTCGAACGGCGAGGCGGGGAGGTCAAGCCGTTCCGGACGGCCGGTGAGATCCCAGGTAAAGAGAATCTTTGAAGTTTCCCGTGAGGCGCCGAAGCCGGAACCCGTAATCGTGAGCAGATCTCCCGGCGATACCGTTTTCGGATTGATCGCGTCAATCACGGGCATGGGCCCGGTTTTTCCGCCGGCCGCCGCCGGTTTTTGGGGAATCGCGTCCCGGTCGGAAAATAGGACCCCGTTACTCTGCTTGCCGTCCGTGAAAACATAGACGAGGCCCGCCATCTCGTGGCGGGGAATCTGTAGTTTGATCATGTCGTCCCGCCACAATGTGTAGGAGGAGGCGGTTGGCCGATCTCCGGCAATGGTGATATATGCCCAGTTTCCGGCTTCGCCAAAATGTTCGCCGCTTATCGTGATGATGTCCCCTTCCGACCCGAATTTGGGGGTGATACCGGTTATGCGGGGCCGGTTATCCGTACAGGCGGCAAGGAGTACCGTCGCGGCAACCGCCATCAGGGTGTTTGCGATGCAACCGTGCCGGGGGGACTGGGGGGCCGCAGACCCCCCGGCGGGGGCGTTACGGGGGCGGCGCCACCGTAGAGGGTGGTGCCGGAAGCCCCTAAGCGCACGCGGCGGGCCACCTGCCGTGGAGGCGGCACTTGGGCGGATTCCGGCATGAAAGCCCCTCGGTCCCCCTTCGGGGGCAGGAATGCCGTCAAAAGCCTTCTCTCCCCAGAATGGGGGCCGATGTTCGTTCCCCACACGACAAGCCCAAGGGCCTCCACGGCAGGTGGCAGGGGGGAGGCTTCCCTCCCTTTTATCAGACAACTGATGTTGAAACAGGTTCACAGGCGGTCCTATTCTGCGGGCTTCGGGGCATTTTCCGCGATTTCCGAGTAGGGCCGCAATTCAAAGAGTATCTCGATCGAACTTTCGTCGCGGCTTTTCTTGGGGCCGAGCGGAAGGAAGTATATTTTTTCGCCCATCGAAACGGGGACGGACTGCATGACGCCCTGATAGTGCATCCCGCCGTCGTTCTTGTTGACCCATATCTGACCCTGCACCACGAGGTACCCCTCAGGCGGCGACCCGTTTTGGAAGCGGATGTAGGGGGTAAACTGGAGGGCCACCACGATGTTATCCCCGGCGAGTTTCAGGGAAACCGGCCGCCCCGATATGGTCACTTTGGAATCGGCGGCTTGCCACGCAACTTCGTCCTCGGCCTCCACAACCCGCGCTTCTATAGTACAAACCAGCGCCCGATCGCGGAGACCGGGAAAAATTTCATCGAGGCTTAAGCCGATGGCGGGCGGGGCAGGGGAAACAGAAGGCGGCTCGGCGGGAGACGCGCCCTCTTCCGCCCAAAGCACCCCCCGTGCCGTGGTCAAGATCAGAAGAAGGCACACAACCGTCTTCATTTCTGGGCTCGAGTCGGGGAACCGGCCGACGGGGCGGGCGTTCAGCCGAGGAAACATCATCGCCCGCCTGACCCCTTATGCGTTCCGGCGGTAACGTTCTGTATCTGGGGACTGCCAAAGTTGTAGAAGGTTTTGTTTTCGGGTAACCGCATGATGACATAACTGCTTTGGGGTCCGGCAAAGAATTCGTCGTTTTCAATGAAGCGCAGCGCGTCGGTCATCGAGTTGACTTGGCTTACGCCGCTCGGATCAAGATTGAAGCCCTCGGCAACCGCGCCCGACTCCGGTATCCGCTGAACATCGCGCTGGGTCAACAAGGCGGCAAAGGCAAAGACAAGCGCCGCTGCCGCCGCAACCGCGAAGGGTAACGGAACGGCAAGGCGGCGGCTGAAAACCCGCCCGGCAAACACCGTCCTTCGCGGCTTCTCGCTCTGAACCTGTTGGTTTGGCCGATCGACCGAGCGCCGTTTTTCCCGCACCCGCATCCACGCGGCGGCAAACGATACATCGGGTGAATTCGCCCCGGCGGGCGCGGTCAGCAACGAAGACAGTTTGCCGTAGGCCGCAACCGTCTTTCGGCACGCGTCACAACACGCAAGATGCGCTTCCATTTTTTCTTTCCACGGCGATGGAAGTTCATCGTCGTGGTATACCGACAGAAGTTGTTTATCAGGACACATCAACGTCCTCCTTCATGAGCAGATTCGTAAGACGTTCTCGGGCGCGGAAGACCCGCACCTTGACATTACCCTCGCTTATACCAAGAACCCGGCCTATTTCTTTATAGTTCAAATCGGCGTATTCCTTCAATATAAGCACCATCCTTAAATTAAGCGGCAGTTTTTCAAGCGCCGCCTTCACCGCAATCCGGGTTTCCGCTCTCATGATGGAAACCTCGCTTGATTCCTCGCTCTCCCTGCCCTCATGAAAAGCCTTCTGGTATGCCTTCTTTTCACGGGTCTTTCGTTTGGCGTAGTTCAGCGCGGCGTTTTTCACCACCCGAATCAGCCAAAACTTCGCGTCATCATTCGTTGGAAACGACAGACGTCTCTCGTGAAGACGGAAAAGCGCGTCCTGACACAGATCCTCGGCGGCTTCCTCACTACCGGTTATCCTGTACGCTACCCGCATCAGCATGGGGAACACAGTCTCGTAGAGGCGGGCAAACTCTTTGTCGCTTTCTATCTCACTCACTTTATAACACTTTATACACGATTAAGTTACAAATGACAAGAGAGGGGGGCGCGCGTTGCGCGAATGGAAAATGGATAATTGAAAATGGAGAATGGTGTGTTTGTCGCGTCCTGGTTTAAAGTTGTCATGAGGAGAAAGAAAGATGAGGGATGTGGTACGATACAGCGAGGCATTTAAGCTGAGGGGGGTTGAGGATGTGGCGGCCGGGAAGTATGCGAGCCTGGACGAGGCGAGGCGGCGGAACGGGATTCGCGGATGCCCGGCTCTGAGCAGATGGATAAAACAATACGGGCGGGAAGATATGCTTCCCAAAAGGATAAGGGTGGAAACGATGAGCGGGATTGACGAACTGAAGGCGGCGCGGAGCCGGATTCGGGAACTGGAGGCGGCGTGCTGTCTTCGGCAGCCAGGGCGGACGCGCGCATGGATTATTGTCTTGAGAGCGCGTTTTTGGACATAGCGTGCGAGCGTCTGGGGACGAGTACGGAGGAGCTAAAAAAAAGAACGTTATAACGCTTGCCGGAAGGCGAAAGACAAGGGGGA